>CAYZHW010000054.1:0-9366 GCA_964478105.1 uncultured Lachnospiraceae bacterium
CGCTTCCCTCGAAGATCGAGCTTACGAATACGTCAGCGCCGAGAAGTCCTGTCAGACCAGAAAGAGTCCAAGCAACTGTAAGGATAAGAATAGCGGGTACCATTGCCTTAAAGCCCTCGGGGATCGCAGACATACAGTCATTGAAGGAGAGAACTCTGCGGCAGAGGTAGTATACTATCGTAAAGAGAAGAGCGATAACAGAACCGAGCGAGAGACCGAGAGCCGCATCGCAGTTTGCAAATGCATCAATAAAGTTGGTAGCTCCGCCTTTATAACCGGTATATACCATACCTGCAATACAGCAGACAATAAGCACGATAACGGGAAGAACGAGGTCGATGACCTTGCCCTTTACCGATACCTTTTCCTCAGAAACGTTTGCATAAGGACGTGCGTCCGTTGTGTAAAGGTCACCCGCAAGAGCGTTCATCTCATGGCGCTTCATGGGACCGAAGTCAAAGTTCATTAGAGTGATCATTATGATCATAAGGATGGTGCACAGCGAGTAGAAGTTGTAGGGGATGGCTCTGATGAAAAGGCCGAGACCGTTTCCTTCATCAACGACACCTGCAACAGCCGCCGCCCAGGACGAGATGGGAGCTATCATACAGATAGGAGCCGCAGTCGCGTCGATTATGTAGGAGAGCTTTGCACGCGAAACCTTGTTTTTGTCTGTAAGAGGACGCATAACGCTTCCGACAGTGAGACAGTTGAAATAGTCATCAACGAAGATAAGACATCCGAGTCCGAATGTAGAAAGCAGCGCTCCTTTTCTTGTCCTGATGCGCTCACTTGCCCACTTACCGTAAGCAGCAGAGCCGCCCGCACGGTTCATAAGGACGACAAGTGCACCGAGCACTGCAAGGAATATGAGGATACCTACGTTCCACTCGTCAGCAAGCTTTGTGATAAAGCCCTCGTTTGTGAACATTGTAACGTAAGCCGTCTCAAGATTGAAGTTTGCGTAAAGGAGTGCGCCCGTAAGGATTCCCACAAAGAGAGAGGAATAAACTTCCTTTGTGATAAGGGCAAGCACGATCGCGATCACGGGGGGTAAAAGCGACCAGATTGTTGCGTAAACATTGCTCTGATATACATCAGCTGCATCGGATGCGAAAACGTTTATTGTAAACGCCGCGATAAGCATCACGAGAACAACGAGAAGAGCAAGCAGTCTTTTCTTGTTAAACATAACTTTTTCTCCGAATTTTTATTAATAACATCTTAGCACATTATACATATTCTTGTCAAGTTTTGTTCTTAATAAATTCTTAATTATTTATCCACTTGGATTTTAATAAATAATGTCGTACAATAATATACGAGGTGATCAAAATGTACAACATACTTATATGCGACGACGAGCGCGACATCGTATCCGCGCTTAAAATATACCTTGGCTGCCAAGAATACAACATCTTCGAGGCGTACAACGGGTGCGAGGCACTCGAGATATTCGAAAAGAACGAGATACACCTAGTTCTCACCGATATAATGATGCCCGGGCTCGACGGTATTGAGGCTATGCTGAAGATGCGCGAAAAAAGCAATGTTCCCGTGATATTCTTGTCTGCAAAAAGCGAGGACACCGACAAGATACTCGGTCTCAATGTCGGTGCCGACGACTACATCACAAAGCCGTTCAACCCGGTAGAGGTTTGCGCGAGAGTAAAGAGCCAATTGCGCCGATATATGAGCCTCGGCAGTGCCCAAATGAAACCGAACATATTAAAAATAGGTGCGATCGAGCTCGACGACGAGGCAAAATCGGTCACGCTCGACGGTGAAGACGTATCGCTCACGCCCATCGAATACGATCTGCTCAAATTCCTTATGCAGAATGCGGGAAAGGTCTTTTCTTCCAAAGAGATATATAACAACGTATGGGAGGAATGCCCCTACGGTGCCGAGAATACGGTCGCGGTGCACATTCGCCACATAAGAGAAAAGATAGAGATAGACCCCGCCGAGCCGCGGTATCTCAAGGTCGTGTGGGGACAAGGATACAAATTTGAAAAAGGAGGAAGAAGCAGATGAAGCTTACGCACAGCACACCTGTAAAGGTCACCGCGGTGATACTGCTCGTGCTCACGCTCGCCGTAACGGTGGGCGGAGTCATCGGCATCGCGCTCCTTATCGATTGGGACTTCTATTCCAAGGACACGCCCGAGGACTTTTTCGAGTCGGATTGGTGCGAGGTCCTCGCAGACCGATACGCAAACGAATACGTCTATTGGGGCTATCTCGAGGGCAATGCGGATTGGCCCGAGGGCTACGTAGAAAAGCTCGGCAGAGTCGGCAATTTTTACTTTGAGGTGTACAACACCGCGGGAACGCTCATTGCCACCTCGTACGATCCCGATATCGCGTACGGTTTTTCCGACGACACCTTTTTCTATGAGGATTATTCGAGCGCGCACAAAAATTACGGTGCTGCCTTCAACGTAAAGACATATATCCGAGCCGATCTCGCATATGAGGACGAATTCTACTATGCCGCGTGCCTGTACGGCATCGTCTTTTCGCTGCGTTATTCGATCTTTGCGATAGTTGCGGTATCTGCGCTTGCCGCGATACTTCTCTTCGTCTTTCTTATGCGCGCGTCGGGCAAAAAGAAGGGGCTTGACGAGCCCGTGCTCTCGTGGCTCGATAAGGTCCCGCTCGATCTCCTGTGCGCACTGTACGTCATCGGCGCGAGCATTCTTTTTGTATTTGTCAACGACGTACTCTGGCACTCGTCCGACATAATGCGGATCTTCGCAACAGTTTTTTTCATCTTGGCAGTATTCTTGCTTTTCTTGTCGTTCTGTATGAGTTTTGCCGTACGCGTTAAGTGCGGTACGTTGTGGCGCAACACACTCATCTTTATGATATTATCACGCATTTTTACTGTTTTTCGCAAGATAATATCTAATCTCAACGTCATCTGGAAAACTATGCTCATCTTCGTCGGCATATGTCTTATCGAGCTGTTTACGATATCAACAGGCCACGCTCCGTTTATGCTTGTGATGTGGTTCTTCGGTAACTTCTTGCTCTTTGTTGTGCTTGCACTTGCGTGCATCGGCTTCAGCACGGTAAAGAAAAGCGGCGAGAAGCTTTCGCGCGGCGAGCTTTCACACAAGACCGACACAAAGCTTATGTTCGGTGACATAAAACGCCACGCCGAAGACCTCAACGCCGTCGGCGACGGTATGGCACGTGCACTCGAGGAGCAGATGAAGAGCGAGCGTTTCAAGACCGAGCTTATCACAAACGTATCGCACGACATAAAGACTCCGCTCACATCCATTATCAACTATGTGGATCTTTTAAAAAAGGAAGATCTCGGTAACGAAAGGGCGGCGGAGTACATCGGCATCATCGAGCGCCACTCTTCCCGTCTTAAAAAGCTCACAGAGGATCTTGTAGAGGCTTCAAAAGCGACTACGGGCAATATCGCAGTTTCGTGTGAGCGTATGAATGTGCGCGAACTTCTTTCGCAATCTGTTGCCGAATACAACGAAAAGTTCACCGTAAATTCGCTCGAAGCTATCGTAAACGCCCCGGAAAAGGAGCTTGCCATTCACGCCGACGGAAAACTTATGTGGCGCGTGTTCGACAATCTGCTCGCCAACATCTGCAAATATTCGCAAAGCGGCACGAGGGTATATTTCGACCTCTCGGAAGAGAACGGAAAGATAAAGATCGTCTTCAAAAACATCTCGCGCTATTCGCTAAACATCACGACCGAAGCTCTGCTTGAGAGGTTTGTGCGCGGCGACAGCTCGCGCTCCACGGAAGGAAGCGGGCTCGGGCTGTCCATCGCAAAGAGTCTTGTCGAGCTGCAGGGCGGCAAACTTGAGCTCGCAGTCGACGGAGACCTCTTCAAAGTAACGATCATATTCTACGCGCTCACTTGACAAAAGAGCCGGGGATGTGTATAATAAATAGGAAATAAGCTGCCACCGGGTAGCAAAAGTGCATTATGGCACTCGATACGTATCGTTAGGTCAAAGAAGATACGTATCGGGTGCTTTTTTCGAAGGAGTAATATGAAGATCAAAAATCCATTCTCAGACCTTACAAGATTCGAGCTAATTATGTGGGCGTCATCTGCCGCGGCGATACTTATAAGCTCTGCGGCAACAGCAACGCAAGATATACTCTCCGTTATCGCCTCGCTTATCGGCGTCACCGCGCTCATTTTTCTTGCAAAAGGCTATGTCTTAGGGCAGATACTTATTATTATATTTTCGGTATTTTACGGAATAATATCATTTGAGCAACGCTATTACGGAGAAATGATCACCTACCTCGGAATGAGCGCACCGATAGCGCTTGTCACTGCTATCGAATGGGCAAGACACCCTTACAAGGGCACACGCGAGGTCGAGGTCTCACCTCTGACAAAAAAGAAGATCCTTGTTATGAGCGTGCGCTCGCTCATCGTCACGGCAGTTTTCTATTTTGTTTTAAAGGCGTTGGGCAATGCAAGTCTTGCAGTTTCCACTCTGTCGGTCACGACCAGCTTTATAGCATCATATCTGACATTTTTGCGTTCACCGTATTACGCGCTCGGATATGCGGCAAATGACCTTGTACTTGTGGTGCTTTGGGTGATAGCCGCCGCAAGCGATATATCATCTCTGCAGATGGCGGTCTGCTTCACCGTCTTCTTTGTAAATGATATGTACGGCTTTTTCTGCTGGAGAAAAATGCAACAACGGCAGAAAACGGGCGAAAAAGCGTAATGTAAACTGTCGGTTGCTAAATTTTAAAGTATGATTGGTAGACTTTACATCGCTTTTGGGGTATACTTAACAACAGAAATCATCCTTTCAAGGAGTATATATATTAAATGAATCTCGGCGAAAACATCTATTTTTACCGTACAAAAAACAATATGTCACAGGGAGACCTTGCAGCTTCTCTTGAAGTCTCGCGGCAATCGGTATCAAAATGGGAGAACAATTCGGCAGTGCCCGAGCTCGACAAGCTTATCAAGATGAGCATTCTTTTTGATGTTACGCTTGACGGCCTCGTATACGCAAGACGCAAAGAGACGCCAACGGAAAGCCGCGCATCTAACCATTCGGATTCGATGCGCATAACCCTCGGACTTATATTTCTCGTCTTCGGAATGGTATTTTTCCTTCTTTCGATATTCTGGGGAGATAAGCTCGTTTTCGGCGAAGCCTTCGGTGAGATAGTTTCGATAAGCATCGTACTTTTCAGCATATCGCTTCTTGCCACCGACAACGCCAAGATACTTGCCGCCTGCGCGGTTATATATTTCATATATTCTATCGTGTGTTTCGGCATCCTCGATGTTACGAGCATAACGAATTACCTGTTTCTTTTCCTTTGCGGCTCGGTCATCCTCGTTTGGTTTATCGTATGGGGAACGAGAGCAACGGCAAGAGAAAAATGCACCGCACAAAAAGAGAGGTAAAGTTCTATGCCGCAAATCGTTTCCAATATTGTCAAAATACTCACCGAACTTAATATTTGGTCGATCTCGCTGCGTATTCTTCTCGCCGCTCTTATGGGCGGTCTGATCGGCAACGAGCGCGGACGGCACGGACGCGCCGCGGGACTTCGCACACACATACTTGTATGTCTCGGTGCCGCTATGACGACGATGCTCGGTTTCTATGTTGCCGCCGAGCTCGGTTTTAACAGCGATCCCTTGCGAATGGGCTCGCAGGTCGTCTCGGGCATCGGTTTTTTGGGCGCGGGTACGATAATGATACGTAACAGACTGCGCGTGACCGGTCTTACGACGGCGGCAGGACTCTGGACGACCGCCTGCATCGGACTTGCGCTGGGTATCGGCTTCTACATCGCCGCGATACTTGCATTTTTGGTAGTCATCATCACAATGTCGATACTTGCCAGGCTTGAGGGAATATCCGAGGGCGGTGACAACGGCAACTATTACATAGAATTTTCGAGCATTGAAAAGGCTAAAGAATTTTACATCAAAAACGAGGAGATCATGCACGACGTCAACATCGTCCCCGCAAAGAGCGGTATAGCGGAGCACGTCGGACTTGAGATCGCCGTAAAGCGCTCGGAACGCAAAAAATTGATCTTATCCGAATTGCAATCAGATGAGGAGATAATGATTGCACTTCCTCTTCGACAATAGTTTGAATCTTTTTCAACTATTAACCCCTTTTAACCTCCATATGGAAAAACAGCATCAGTGGACGGGTGCTGTTTTTCTTTTTCTAAAAAACTATTGACATAAACTGTTTTAGTATTTATAATGAACTTGCATTTAAAAACGAAAGGGGCTTACCTTATGAGCAGACTTTTTGTTCCCGTCTCCGCAAGGGGCGATATCGATCATAAAAAAACGCTCGACGAGCTCAAAAAAATGGGTGCGGAGCGCGTTTATCTCGCACTTGAGGAGCGTTTTCCCTTTGAGGCAGGCGAGCGCAGAACAAAAGTGCTTGCGGCAATAAAGGAAAAGATAGATTTCTACACCGAAAACGGCATCGAGCCTTGTGTCTGGATGGACACGCTCGGCTTCGGCGGACCTCACGAGCCGTACAACGAGCATCTTTCGGCGACCTACACGCCCATACAAAACATCTTCGGAACCGAAGAAAAAGATGCCTTCTGTCCGCTCGATGAAAATTTTGTCGCTATGCTCTGCGACTATATCGAAGAGCTTTGCCGCACAAGCGGTCTTCGCACGCTTATGCTCGACGACGAGCTCTGCCTCTCGGCGCGTCACAGCATCGGGTGCGCGTGCGAATTGCATATGGCGGAATACCGCCGCCGTTTGGGCGAGGATATAGAGCGCGAAGAGATAGGCAAAAAAGCATTCTGCGGAGCGCCGAACAGATACCGCGACGTCTGGTTCTCTCTTATGAGCGACACGCTTACAGAATTCTGTAAAAAGATACGCGCGGCAGTCGACCGCGTCGACCCTTCCATCAGGCTCGGCTTTTGCTCGGGATATTCCTCGTGGGATATCGAGAGCGCAGATGCCATAGAGCTTACACGCATCCTTGCTGGAAATAACAAGCCCTTCCTTCGCCTTATGGGCGCACCCTATTGGTACGCAAACGGCAGATTCAAGGATATGGCGCTTACGACTGTCATCGAGTCTGTGCGCCACCAGTTCTCGCTCTGCCGCGACACCGATATCGAAGTGTTCACCGAGCTTGACAACTATCCCAGAAACCGCTATCACGTCCCCGCCGCGTATGCAGAGTGTATGGACCTCGCATGCCTTGCCTCCGACGGTATGGACCGTTTAAAATATCACTTCACCTATGTCTGCCAGAGCGACTTTGACTCGGGATATGCCGAGCTGCATAAAAGAAACATGCCGCTCTATAATGAGATAGAAAAGGCTTTCTCCGACAAGCCCTCTGCAGGCGTGCGCGCCTATGAGGAGATGCGGAAGATAAAGAATTATGACCTTCCCACGCCCGATAATTTCACCTATGACGACGGGCGTGCGGTGATGCGCACATCCTTCCCTCTCTCACAGAGGATCCTTTCTCCGAACACGATTCCGACCGTGTACGAGGGCGAAGGGCTTTGCGGAATTGCCCTTGGCGAGAACGCAAAATATCTGCCCGAGAGTGCTTTCAAGAAGGGACTCATCCTTGACACAAAGGCGGCGCTTATCTTGAAGGACCGCGGCATCGACACGGGTATAAAGTCTGCAAAGCGCATCCCCTGCAATTTCAGAGAGAGCTTTGACGGCAGGCTCTCCCAACTTTTCGATTCATCGTATGTATACGAGCTTGAGATAGACGAGAGAGCAGATGTGAAAAGCCGATTTGTCGGGCTCAGTATGTTTGACGAAAGAGCGCTCACCGCATCCTACACATACGAAAATGCAAGCGGACAGAGATTCCTTGTGTTTGCATTCTCGGCAGAGGAGCTTCGCGAAAACAGCCTGCTCCTTCGCTCGTATGAGCGCGGGCGTCAGATAGCAGAGGCTGTCGAATGGCTTGGCGGCAAGCCGCTCGAGGCAAGCTGCATCGGACACCCCTATCTCTACACCGTACAAAAAGAGGGAGCCGCCGCTTACATCAACTGCCACCCCGACGAGATATATGACGCAAAGATCACGCTTGCCCGCCCCGCGAAAAGCGTGCGCTTCATCGGCTGTACCGGACGGCAGACAGACGATACCACCGTCATTATCGACAACATCCGCGCATACGGCTTTGCGGGAATCGAATTTGAATAAATACAAAAACCTCTCGACAGTGTCGAGAGGTTTTTTACATCAATTAAAACAATTTACTTTTAGATATTCTAATTCCTCTTTTAACTTCTTAAGCTTCTTTTTGTAAACAAAAATAAAAATGAAGCAAACGATCGCAATAATAAATGATATAAAACGAGGATACATCAGCATATATTTTGCCATTGGATTTGATGCCATCGCAACCAAAGTGTAAACAAAATATGCAAGAGCCAAAACGGTAAAAACGGCACACCACGCAGGAGAATTTTTTTCCTTTTTGATTTCCTCTTCCAAGCTCTGGATATTACGGAATTTCGTTCCGCAATCGGAGCAAACCCAATAATTCCTGTGAGTGTTAGATACGCTTGTGGTTTTGATTCTTTTACCTGTAGTTACCGCACCGTTTACACTTGATTCTGTAGTAATTGTAAAATTGTACGACTTACAATTGGGGCAGTGGAGTTTTTTTGCAGTATTTGTTGGTTCGGACGATGAAGCAGGGGCTACAATATTGTTTCCGCACGATGGGCAAAAAGCAACACCCGTCTCTACTTCTTTTCCGCATTTTTGACAAAATGCCATATTCGATTACCTCTTTCCTTTCTCGGCAAGAACCGATTGTTTATACTATTATACCCTAATAGTTCTCGTTTGTCAACCCTAAAAGTTTATTTATTATTAAAACTTATAGGGGTATACTGTAATAAAAGCGGTATAAAAGGAGTATTTTATGGATTGGGTAAAAATCGGAGCACGCATCCGTGCACAGCGAGAATATCTTGGATACACACGCGAGGAGCTTGCAGAAAAGCTCGATATAACTCCAAAATTTTGCTACGATATTGAGCTTGGCGCAAAAGGAATGTCCGTGCAAACACTTTCCCGAATCTCAAAAGAACTATGCTTGTCAACCGACTTCATTCTTTTTGGGATCGACAGCAAAGAAACCGAATCTCCCTCTTTCTCTTTAATTCGTCAATGCCCGATAGAAAAAATACCTTTTTTGGAAGATATCATAAGATCTTTTATCCGTTCTGTCAACAAATAAAAAAGTATACAATTCAATATAACAAAAACCTCTCGACCTTTGCCTCGGATGCTAAAGGACAGTAAAATAGCCGATATGGATTATTTCCGTATCGGCTATTTTCTATTAGCACTAC
>CAYZHW010000055.1:0-9212 GCA_964478105.1 uncultured Lachnospiraceae bacterium
TTTTTCAAGAATAAAGAATCTCTCGTACCAAACAATGAAGGTAAAGACTGTCCAGATCTTTCGTCCGTTGTTTGCCTTTTCATTTTTATGATCGTCAAGAAGTTTGATGAGCGCATCGGTATCAAAAAACTCAGAGGCATAATCACTTGTAAAATACTTCTTTACCGTATTATAATATTTCTCCTCGCGAAGCCAATATCTGATCGGAACAGGGAAGCCCATCTTCTTTCTGTCTGCCCATTCATCGGGAAGAGTTTTATTTGCAGCCTGACGCATAACGTACTTGGTATTCTTGCCGTTTATTTTATATCTGCTCGGTATCTCCTCGGCACACTTCATCACATATCTGTCAAGGAAGGGTACGCGAAGCTCAAGCGAATGGGCCATACTCATCTTGTCGGCCTTCAGAAGAATATCTCCCGGCATCCAAAGATTGAGATCAAGATACTGCTTTTTTGAAAGCTCGTCCTTGTTTTTGACTCTTGCATATATCGGGGCAGTGATGTCACTTACCGAGGGGGAATTCTTGTATTTTGGCTTAAGAATGGAAACAGCTTCTTTCTCAGGGAAAACGAGCGCCTGACCGATGAAATAGTCCTCAGGGCAGGGACTGCACTTAATAATGAGATCGTGCCCCTTGAAATAAGGAAGTTTCTTCGTAATTTTTGCAAGAGCACGGCGAATAGGAGCAGGGATCTTTTTGATCTTTTTCATCATCGGAGTCTCGTCGTACCATTCATACCCTGCAAAGATCTCATCCGCTCCCTCGCCCGAGAGAACGACCGTAACGTGTTCAGAGGCAAGCTTGGCAAGAAAATAAAGCGGAACGACGGAAGGATTTGACTGAGGCTCGTCCATATGATATTGAATATCTGAAAAGGCATCGAAGCACTCGTCTGCGTTTATGATCTTTTTAAAGTTTTTTATTCCAAGTATCTTCGAAAGCTCTGCGGCTTCGTCGGTCTCGTTGAACTTGTCAAAAGCAAATCCGACAGAAAATGATTCTTCGGGCATCATTGCGGCCGTAATATAGCTTGAGTCAACACCGCCTGAAAGGAAAGCTCCGACCTTTACGTCGCTTATCTTGTGTGCACGTACAGATTCATTTACCGCATCATCAATACGTTCAACATATTCCTCAAAACTTCTTTCTTTATGGGTGAAATTAATATCCCAATAGCGGCGTATTGCCATTTTTTTGCCTTTGTAGGTAAATGCGTGCGCAGGGGGGAGCTTGTACACACCTTCAAAGAAAGTCTCGTCCTGCGAAGAATATTGGAACGTGAGATAGGGACGCAATGCATTACGATTGACTTTTTTTACGAATCCCGGATGCTCAAGAAAACTCTTTATCTCGGAACCGAATATAAAATCACCACACTCAAGCGCAGAGTAGTAAAAAGGCTTGATCCCAAAGAAATCTCGCGCGCCGAAGAGCATATCGTTCTTTTTGTCATATATAACAAAAGCAAACATTCCTCTGAGCTTTTCAACGATCTGCTCGCCGTATTCCTCATATCCGTGAATAAGGACCTCAGTGTCACCCTGCGTCACAAAGGTGTGCCCCCGTGAAGTAAGCTCTTCACGAAGCGCCATAAAGTTATATATCTCACCGTTAAATACAACAGCTACGTTACCGTCATTACTTACCATAGGCTGGTTTCCGATCTCGGACAGATCGATAATACTAAGACGTCTGAATCCGAGCGCTATGTCACCCTCGACATAAGAACCCGACATATCGGGACCTCGGTGTACGATACGTGCCATCATTTTTTCAATTATTTCTTTTTTGTT
The DNA here is from genome assembly GCA_964478105.1 of uncultured Lachnospiraceae bacterium. Classification (GTDB taxonomy): domain Bacteria; phylum Bacillota; class Clostridia; order Oscillospirales; family CAG-272; genus CAYZHW01. Next base: position 1,798 of record CAYZHW010000055.1, read on the forward strand.
CTGTGTCTTACCGACAAAGCCTGCAAAGCCGCACATAAATGTACCTCTTAAATAAACATATATAAAATAATTATATCACATTTCTTACAAAAAACATATAGTTTTTCAAATAAATATTAAATTTATTTCTGGTTGAAAAAAAGATATTATTGTGATACAATGATAAAGTAAAACAGAAAGGAGATGTTTTGTTTTGAACGACGGAACATACAGCATCAAATTCAACAAAAACAAGAAAAGTTTTCCCAAGCTCCCTAAGGCGGTCGTCATCATTGCGATCGTCGTTATCGCCGCACTTGTTGTCCTTTTTAACTCGTGGTATACGGTAGACGACAAGCAGCAGGCGGTCGTAACAACATTCGGAAAGGTCACGACCATAAACGACGCGGGTATGCATTTTAAGATACCTTTTATTCAGAGCGTCTATAAGGTCGATGTGAATGTCTCGCAGAAGATCGAGCTCGGCTATCGTTCTGACGGTGATACATCAACGCTTGTGGAATCCGAAAGTAAAATGATTACGGGTGATTACAACATTGTTAATATCGACTTCTTTGTAGAATATAAAATATCCGACCCCGTAAAATATCTTTTCAGCTCGTATGAGCCCGATGCGATACTTACCAATCTCGTACAGAGCCAGATCAGAAACGTAATAGGCTCTACCGAGGTCGACAAAGTTCTCACTACGGGAAAGAGTGAGATACAGACACAGGTAAAAGAGCTGGTATCGAATGAGCTCAAAACTTATGATATCGGGCTCATGCTTCTTGACGTCAAGATCCAGGACAGTGAGCCTCCTACAACTGCTGTAATCGAAGCATTCAAAGCTGTTGAAACTGCAAAGCAGATCGCAGAGACAGTAATAAACCAAGCTAAGGCATACCAAAATTCCGAGATCCCCAAGGCCGAGGCTGAAGCGGATAAACTTATTCAGAACGCAGAATTCCTTAAGCAAAACAGAATAAACGAAGCCGTAAAGCAGATAGCAATGTTTGAAGCAATGTATAAGGAATACAGCTTAAATCCCGATATAACAAGAGTCAGAATGTATTACGAGATGATACAGCAGACTCTCCCCGGTGTAAAGCTGTATATCGATACATCCTCGGGTACAACAGAGAAGCTGCTCCCCTTGGAAAGCTTCAATGATACTGCTAAATGAAAGGAGAAATAACGATGAGTACAAAAGCTAAAACAGGTATAATCATTACAGCACTCGTGGTCGTTCTCGCGCTCATAGTTCTTTTTTCCTCGATTTATGTAGTACGTGAAAATGAACACGCTTGCATCGTTCGTTTTTCGAAGATCGAGCATACGGTCTCGGAAGCCGGTGTATATTTTAAGATCCCTTTTATCGACACAATAAGGACATTCCCCAAAGCTGTCCAGCTTTATGACATCTCGCCATCCGAGGTGTTTACCGCTGACAAGAAGAATATGACCGTCGACAGCTATGTTCTCTGGGCAATAGACGATCCGCTCACCTTCTTCAGAACGGTCGGTACTATCGGAGAAGCGGAAAACCGTCTCGATGCGGCTACATATACAACACTCAAGAATGTCCTCAGTACACTTGAGCAAAGTGATATAATAAATCAGGATGACGCAGGTGAACGTAACGAGATATATGAGGGTATCACAAACAATCTTATTGAGATAACAAAAATATACGGTATACGCGTTGTAGATGTTAAGATCAAACGCCTTGACCTTCCTGCAGATAACGAGCAGGCAGTATACAGCCGTATGATATCCGAGCGAAACCAGATGGCAGAGAAATATAAGGCTGACGGCGAATATGAAGCGTCTATCATCACAAATGATGTTGATAAGCAGGTAAATATCATTGTCTCCAACGCCGAAGCACAGGCTGCAAAGCTTGAAGCAGAGGGTGAAGCAGAGTATATGAGATTGCTTGCCGAAGCCTACAACACAGAGGATAAAAAGAACTTCTACGAATTCACACTTGCACTTGATGCACTCAAAGCATCGCTTACAGGTACAGAAAAAACGGTTATTCTCGGCGCAGATTCACCTCTTGTAAAGCTCCTTGTAAATGCCGAGTGATCTATGAAAAAAGAAACCGTTTACCGCATATTCTCAAAGATACCCACACTCGAAACACGGCGTCTCATACTTCGCGGTATGCGCGTATCCGATAAAGATGATATGTACGAGTACGCGCATCGCCCCGATGTGACCAAATATCTCACGTGGGAACCCCATCCAAATTTAAATTATACAAAGCAGTACCTTGAGTTCATCTCCTCAAGGTACCGCCTTGGCGATTTCTATGATTGGGCACTTATCTGGAAAGATAATAACAAAATGATAGGAACTTGCGGCTTTACGCGCATTGATTGCCGTAACAATCTCGCAGAGGTCGGTTACGTACTTAATCCCGAATATTGGGGAAAAGAGATCGCACGCGAAGCGGTGGAAGCCGTTATGGATTTCGGTTTTTTCAATATGGGGCTCCACCGCATAGAAGCGCGTTTTATGGATGGAAATGACAACAGCCGTAAAGTTATGGAAAAATGCGGTATGAAATACGAAGGAATGGGCAGAGGCAATCTTTTTGTTAAAAACAGATACGTCGATGTCGGTGTGTGTGCGATACTGAGAGATGAATATAAAATAAAATAAGCGGAGACTTAAATGCAATACATAGTTTTGGATATGGAATGGAATCAGCCCTGGGATATGAAAAAGGCAATACGAAGTCCGATCTATCTCAAGGGGGAGATAATACAGATAGGCGCTGTCAAACTCGATGAACGCTTTAATATCATTGATTCTTTCAAAATACTTATCGCCCCGCAGTATTACAAAAAGATGCATTCCAAGGTGTCCAAACTTACAAAGATCACAACAGGTGATCTTAAATCTGGTGTACCGTTCAAAGATGCATTCAAACTTTTCAAAAATTGGTGCGGCGAAGAATTTGTTTTTCTTATCTGGGGATGGGACGATATCCCGATGCTAAAAGATAATATGACCGTGTTTGGATCGGATGAATCGTGGCTGCCGCGGTGGTACAATGTGCAGATGATCTATGATCAGCAGATCGCAAAAGAGGGAAGACAACACGCACTTTCCGATGCTATGGAAAAACTCGGAGAAACTCTTATTGACGCACACGATGCCTTAAACGATGCCTACGGCACTGCACGTGTCTGCCTACACCTTGATATGAAAAAAGGCTTTGAAGACTACGTGCAGATAGAGATCAAGCGTAAGATAGCAAAACTCAAGCTTATAAAGGACTTTACATCCCGACGCGCTTCTCAGACCGATCCCGAGGTGCATTCCTTCATCTGTCCTATGTGCAATAAGACCGTCACGTGCGATGATATGCTAACATACAAATGGGGTAGGAAGATCGGCATCGCAAAATGCGCTTGCGGCGAAGATTTTTTCGTTAGGATAAAATCCCGCAAGAAGGATGAAAATACCATCCGAGTCGATCGTACCGTATCCGAGGTAGACGAAGAAAACCTCGCATTTTATAATGCACAGATTGAAAGAAAAGAGATTGAAGCAGTAAAAACATAAATAGGAAAGCTTCTTCAGAGGTAACTATGAACGAAACAGAGAGAAAAAGAGCGGCGAAAAGTTTCGCTGAATATTGGAAAGAAAAAGGATATGAAAAAGGAGAGAGCCAACCGTTTTGGCTATCTCTTATTCGTGATGTTTTGGGCGTAGAACACCCCGAGAAATATATAAAATTCGAGGATCAAGTCAAACTCGATCACACGAGCTTTATTGACGGCTCTATCGAAGCAACGCATGTACTTATCGAGCAAAAGGGTGTTGACAAAGACCTTCGTAAGCCAATCAAACAATCGGACGGTACGCTTTTGACCCCTTTTCAGCAAGCAAAACGCTACGCGGCAGAGTTGCCATACTCTAAACGCCCTCGTTGGATAGTTGTGTGCAATTTTAAAGAATTCCTTATCTATGATATGGAAAAACCCACAGGCGAGCCCGAAAGTATCCTATTAAAAGACCTTGCCAAGGAATACTATCGTTTGCAATTCCTTGTTGAAGAAAAAAGCGAGCTTTTGCATCGAGAAGAGCAAATATCTATACAAGCCGGTGAACTTGTAGGCAAACTTTATGATGCAATTCTGAGACAGTATATCAATCCCGAAGACAAAGCCTCGCTTCACAGTCTTAATATCCTTTGTGTACGTCTTGTTTTCTGCCTTTATGCAGAAGATGCAGGGATTTTCGGAGAACACTTGAAATTTCATAACTACTTGAATAGCTTTGATATAAAAGATGTTCGTCGCGCGCTTATTGACCTGTTTCGCGTGCTTGACACCAAAATTGAAGAGCGCGACCCCTATATGGACAAGCAGTTGGCATCTTTCCCTTATGTAAACGGAGGCCTTTTTGCTGACGAGAATATTGAGATACCAAACTTTACAAAAGAAATAGTAGACCTATTGTTGCATAAAGCAAGTGAGGACTTTGATTGGTCGCAGATCAGTCCCACTATCTTCGGCGCGGTGTTTGAGTCCACTTTGAATCCCGAAACTCGTCGCAGCGGCGGTATGCACTATACCTCTATCGAAAATATACATAAAGTTATCGACCCGCTTTTCCTTGATGAACTTCGCGAGGAATTTGACGAAATAAAAAACATAAAAGTAGGGAAGGTACTAAAAGATAAAGCCGAAGCCTTTCGAAACAAGCTTGCAGGACTCACGTTTTTCGATCCCGCGTGCGGTTCCGGTAATTTCCTCACCGAAACGTATATATCCCTGCGTCGCCTTGAAAACGACGCTCTGCGCATCACTACCGATCAGATAGCCTTTGACTTCGGCGACGTGATAAAAGTCTCCATAGGGCAATTTTACGGCATCGAAATCAATGATTTTGCCGTAACCGTTGCAAAAACTGCACTTTGGATAGCTGAATCGCAGATGATGAAGGAAACCGAGGAGATATTGAACACCAATCTCGATTTTCTTCCGCTTAAATCTTATGCCAATATCATAGAGGGCAACGCACTCCGCGTAGATTGGGAAACAGTCGTACCGAAGGACAAGCTTAATTATATTATGGGCAACCCGCCTTTTGTTGGAACAAATTACTTATCAGATACTCAACGTGAAGATATGGATTTAATATGGTCTGGAACAAAGCGTGGAAAATTGGATTTTGTGACTTGTTGGTATCTAAAAGCAGTTGAGTTAATTAAGAATACCAAAATAAGAGTTGCTCTCGTTTCTACTAATTCTGTATCTCAAGGTGAACAAGCTACAACATTATGGAAAAGAATGTTTAGCGAGGGCACACATATAGATTTTGCTCACAGAACTTTTCAATGGGACAGCGAAGCAAATTTAAAAGCACATGTTCATTGTGTAATAATAGGATTTAGTTTTGTTGCAAACGTTAAAAAACGAATTTACGACAACGGCAGAATAATTGAAGCAAATAATATCAATGGATATTTGCTTGATGCCCCAGTTGTAATTATCGAAGAACGTTCCAATCCTATTTGTAATGTCCCTTCTATAACTAGGGGAAGCCAAGCAACCGATAATGGTCTTTACTTGTTTACTCCCGAAGAAAAAGAAGAGTTTTTAAAAACCGAACCACAATCGGAAAAATACTTCAAAAGATTTATGATGGGGAGAGAATTTATCAACAATATAGAACGTTGGTGCTTGTGGATGCCTAGCATTTCTCCTAGCGAGTTGAGAAATTTGCCCCAAGTATTATCTAGAGTTCAGCAAGTAAAACTGTTTCGCAGTTCAAGTAAAAATTTACAAACTAAACAAGCCGCAGATGTTCCATGGAGATTTGGACAATATCGTTCGCCAGCAGACCATTTCATTGCGTTTGCAAAAGTTTCTTCTGAACGAAGAAGGTACATTCCTTTTGGTTTTTTAACAAATGACGTAATACCAGGAGATAAATTGTTTACTATTCCAGGTGCTACCTTATATCATTTTGGTGTGTTAACATCAAATGTACATATGGCTTGGATGAGAGCGGTGTGTGGTAGAATGAAAAGTGATTATAGTTATTCAACAACTATTGTTTATAACAACTTCCCATGGCCTAGTCCTACCGAAGAACAGAAATTCAAAATAGAGCAGACAGCACAAGCAATTCTTGACGCCCGTGCGCTTTATCCCGATTGTTCTTTGGCTGATCTTTACGACGAGATAACTATGCCGCCCGAACTTCGCAAAGCACACCAAGCAAACGACAAAGCGGTTATGCAGGCATACGGCTTCGACATAAAAACTATGACCGAAAGTACCTGCGTCGCGGAATTGATGAAAATGTATCAAGAGTTAACAAAGTAATCAATATTAAAAAAGGAATGAAGTAATGAACAAAAATAAATTAACCGTTGGTGTGGAATTTGAGGATAAATACGAAAACGCAAAACAAGATTTATTAAAAGCTCGAAAATCGTTTATGGAATTAAACGAAATAGAACAAAATCGTTTGCTAAAAGAAATGTTTAAAGCTGAAGAGCTCGCTTGGGCAATTAAGGTTATGCAACAATATCGTGATAAGAGGTAAAAATGCATAGTAATACCATCACTAAAGAACGTTTAACGGAAATAATTGACGGATTGCATTTACAAATAATTTGGGTTTTATTGTGTATTGATTCATTGGAAGCTATGAAAGCAATCGATAGAGATAGTTTTAAAATTGCTCAAAATTTCTTCTACATAACACATAGTTCATTAATTTATCGATATACAATGGAGTTATCAAAATTATCAGACGATACTGAAGAATGTTCATTTAAACGTATTTGCAATATGTGTTCAAAAAATCCATTATATTTTGACAAATCATTTGATGTATTCCAATATTGTCGTTCGGCAAAAAAAGAAATAGAAAAGTACAAAGATACTATTGTAAATCTTGTGAAACGAAGAAATATAACTTTGGCACATAACGATATTGATTATTACTTATTCGATAAAAATGTTGTTTTACAGAACCCACTTGATATGTTAGAAATAAAAGCAATATCAAATGTTATATATACTTTTGCAAAGACGATTCAAGAAAAAATTGGCAGTACACGAAAGGATAAAGGGTACCCCGCAAATTCGGATGATGTCAAACATTTATTTTCTCTAAAAACTGATGCTGAATTGCTCTTGGAAAGTGAATGGTAGAAAATCATTCTAAATAGAAGATTCAATTATACAAAAACCGCTCACGTTTGACGTGAGCGATTTTTGTATATTACTTAGAACTGGATTGCTTTTTCGATGTAATCCTTGAGGGAGTCGATCGGGATTCTGACCTGTTCCATCGTATCACGGTCGCGGACTGTTACGCAGCCGTCGGTCTCCGACTCGAAGTCATATGTAATGCAGAAGGGAGTACCGATCTCATCTTCGCGGCGGTAACGCTTACCG
>CAYZHW010000056.1:0-8983 GCA_964478105.1 uncultured Lachnospiraceae bacterium
CGCAAAGGGCTGGATGCAGACGATGTTGGGCGTGCCGCTTCTCACAAGCTCTATCATCTCGCCCGCAAGGAACCATCCCTCGCCGTACTGGTTTCCGACTGAAAGGAAGGGTTTTGTCATCTCTGCTATCTCGTAGATAGAGACGGGCACGTCAAAACGTCTGCTCTTGTCAAGCGCCGCCACGGCAGGCTTTCGCACTGCGGCGATAAGCTTTATGAGCAGCTTTGATACCGTCGCCGCAGATTTCTTGATGCCGAGGTATTTCGCTCTGTACTGGTTGCCGTAGACGCTGTAGTTGAAGAAATCGACCATATCGGGTACGACCGCCTCGGCGCCCTCGCGCTCCAGCAGATCGACCACGTGATTGTTGGCAAGCGGCATATATTTGACAAGTATCTCGCCCACGACGCCGACACGGGGTTTGCGCACCCTCTCGTCAAGCGGAAGCGCATCAAAATCTGCAACTATTCCTTCGCAGAGCGCCTTGTACGTGTACCCCTCTTTTTTCTCGGTGAAAAAGTCGATGCAGCGATCGCGCCACTTGGCGTGCAGTGCATTTGCCGAGCCTTCGATCTTCTCATAGGGGCGTGTGCGGTACAGACACCGCATTATAAGGTCGCCGAGCACGATCGAGCGCGCCGCGTCGCGCACAAGCGGTATGCTTAAATTAAATCCGTCGTTCTTTTCAAGTCCGCCCGCCGAGAGCGATATGACGGGGATGTGGGAGAGTCCCGCCTTCTCGAGCGCGCGGCGGATAAATCCGACGTAGTTTGACGCGCGGCAGCACCCGCCCGTCTGGGTCATCATAAGCGCTAACTTGTTTGTGTCGTATTTGCCCGAGAGCACCGCTTCCATAAACTGACCGACCACCGTAATTGACGGGTAGCAGGCGTCGTTGTTGACGTATCGCAGACCCGTGTCGATAGCCGAGCGGTTGTCGTTGCCGAGTACGACCATATTCACGCCGTTACGTCTGAAGGCGTGCTCCATTATATCAAAATGTATCGGACTCATCTGGGGCGCAAGGATCGTGTAGCCTTCATCGCGCATCTTGCGCGTGAATCTCACTCTCTTGTATTCCACATCCGCCGCCTTTGCTGCAAGCCTTTCTTCGTCGCGCATCTTTATCGCCGCAAGCAGGCTCCTGATGCGTATGCGCACCGCGCCGAGGTTTGCGATCTCGTCGATCTTTAAGAGCGTGTAGAGCTTGCCCGACGCTGTAAGTATCTCGTTTACCTGGTCGGCTGTGACCGCGTCGAGTCCGCAGCCGAAGGAAGTGAGCTGGATAAGCTCAAGGCAGTCCTCGCCGCGTACAAATTCGGCCGCCGTGTAAAGGCGCGAATGGTATACCCACTGGTCGAGCACCCTTATGGGGCGCGTGGGTGTGAAATCTATAGGCAGGCTGTCCTCGGTGAATACCGCAAGCCCAAAGGATGCGATAAGCGAGGGAATGCCGTGATTTATCTCGGGATCAAGGTGGTACGGTCTGCCTGAGAGCACGATGCCGCGTCCGCCCGTTGCGTGAAGGATGTCGAGCACGCGTCTGCCCTCGGCGCGTATATCCGCCTTTGTTCTCGTCTGCTCTGCCCACGCGGCTCTTGCCGCCGCGCGCACCTCGCGCTCGGGGATATCCCATTCCTTTCTGCATACGTCGACAAGTCTGTCGGCGGCTGTCTTCTCGTTTGTGAACGCGATAAAGGGACGTATGTAGCGCACCTCGCCCGAGGATACCGCCTCGACGTTATTTTTGAGATTTTCGGGATATGAGATGACGATGGGGCAGTTGTAGTTGTTCTGGAGCGCCTCGTGCTCCTTTCTCTCAAAGAAGACGCAGGGGTGGAAAATGGTCTTCACGCCCGCGTTTATAAGCCACTGTACGTGTCCGTGAGAGAGCTTTGCGGGGTAGCACTCCGACTCGGAGGGGATAGACTCCATACCGAGCTCATAGATCGCGCGGTTTGAGAAGGGTGAGAGCTTGACCGAAAATCCGAGCTTCGTGAAAAATGTCGCCCAGAAGGGGTAGTTTTCGTACATATTGAGCACGCGCGGAATACCGATGACACCGCGCACCGCTTCGCTCTCGCCAAGCGTCTTTATCTCAAATATCCTCTTAAGCTTGTATTCGAACAGATCGGGGGCACGCTCGCCCGATACCGCCTCGCCAAGACCTTTTTCACAGCGGTTGCCGATGATGTGGCGTCTGCCGCCGCCGAAGGTGTTTACAGTGAGCATACAGGCGTTCTGACAGCCGCGGCATCTTGTGCTTTTTGAGGTGTATGTAAGCTCTGATATCTGATCGAGCGGGAGCATCGAGGAAGCCTCGCCCTTGTAGTGCTTCTTTGCCAGAAGCGCCGCGCCGAACGCGCCCATAATGCCCGATATGTCGGGGCAGGTCGCTACAGCGCCCGATATCTTTTCAAAAGCGCGGAGCACCGCACGGTTTAAAAAGGTTCCGCCCTGAACGACGATGTGAGAGCCGAGCTCCTCGGCAGAGGTCAGCTTTATGACCTTGAAAAGTGCGTTCTTTATAACAGAATAGGCAAGTCCCGCCGAGATGTCGGAGACGGGCGCACCCTCTTTTTGCGCCTGCTTTACGTTCGAATTCATAAAGACGGTACAGCGTGTGCCGAGGTCAACGGGGGCTTTGGCAAATATCGCCTCTTGGGCAAAATCCTTTGCGCTGTAGCCGAGCGAATTTGCGAAATTCTCTATAAACGAGCCGCATCCCGACGAGCACGCCTCGTTTAAGAGGATGCTGTCGACCGCGCCGCATTTAAGCTTGATGCATTTCATATCCTGACCGCCGATGTCGAGCACGCAGTCGACCGCGCTGTCAAAAAATGCCGCCGCCGTGGTGTGCGATATCGTCTCGACCTCGCCCTCGTCAAGCGAGAATGCCGATTTTAAAAGCGCCTCGCCGTATCCCGTTGAGCAGGAGCGGGCAATTCTTGCGCCTTCGGGCAAAAGAGAAGCGAGAACGCGGATACCGGCCTTCGCCGTCTCTATCGGGTCGCCGCGGTTGTTTTCGTAGAATGACCAGAGAAGCTCGCCCGAGCTTCCGATAAGCGCCATTTTTGTCGTGGTCGAGCCCGCGTCGATCCCAAGGAAGCAGTCTCCGTTATATGTTGCGAGCTCGCCTTTGGGCACGACCGCACCCGCGTGGCGCTCGGTGAACTTTTTATATTCTTCCTCGGACTCAAAAAGCGGGTCGAGTCGGGGCATTTCATACGTGACCGAGATGCCGCCCGCAAGCTTTGTGATAAGATCGTCGAGTGCGACCGTCTCATCTCCTGCTTCAAGTGCCGCGCCGAGTGCGGCGAAAAGATGCGAATTTTCGGGGTCGACCGTCGTTTTATCGGTGAGCCCGAGCGTGCGCACGAATGCCGCCTTGAGCTCGGTCAAAAAATGGAGCGGACCGCCGAGAAATGCCACGCATCCGCGTATAGGCTTTCCGCAGGCAAGGCCCGATATCGTCTGATTTACGACCGCCTGGAAGATCGACGCCGCAAGGTCTGCGCGCGTCGCGCCCTCGTTGATGAGCGGCTGTATGTCGGTCTTGGCGAAAACGCCGCAACGCGCCGCGATCGGGTAGATCTGCTTATAATTCTTTGCCTCTTCGTTAAGGCCTGCGGCGTCGGTCTGCAGAAGCGACGCCATCTGGTCGATAAAAGAGCCGGTTCCGCCCGCGCATACGCCGTTCATTCGCTCCTCAAGTCCGCCCGTGAAGTAGATTATCTTCGCGTCCTCGCCGCCGAGCTCTATCGCAACGTCGGTTTGGGGAGCTTCGTGCTTGAGCGCGCCTGCCACCGCCACGACTTCCTGAACAAAGCCGATGCCGAGCGCCTTTGCGAGGTTTATCGCGCCCGAGCCTGTTATTTTTGCCGAGAGGGCACAATCGCCCGCCGCCGCTTTTGCGTCAGAGAGAAGCGATGCAAGCGTCTCTTTGGTCTGCGCCATATGACGGCGGTAGTCTCCGAATATTATATTGTCGTTTTCGTCAAGCAGTACCAGCTTGACCGTGGTTGAGCCGATGTCTATACCGGCACGGTATGTTTTCATATTTTACCTCTCTTGATCGGGGGCGAATACTGCATTTTGCAGTTTTCCCATTCTTTCGTCGAGCTCGGCTGACAGCTCTGCGTATTTTTATGTCTTTCTTTCAATTTTATTTTTGCATTGTGGGCAGGTGATGATTATCTCGCCCTTGCCCTTTGGCACGCGCAGATACGACTTGCACGTCGGGCATTTGTAGTATCTGTGTGTCTTTCGGTCGCGCCACATATTCGAGAGCCGCTTGAAATAAAGGCGCACACCCTTGGTGTGGCGGGTGAAAAAGTCAAGCTCACGGCGTCTTGCGGCGATATTCTTTGAATAGGTGCGAAAGATCGACCAAAAAAGTATAAGGAATGCTATCGGGTAGAGTATCGGCACGAATACCGATGCAAGTACGAGTACGATCGAAGTTATCGAGAGCGCCCGTGAGAGCGAGTCGTAGCCGTACCTGCCGTACATAAAGACCTGCATCTTGTATGCCAATTTTTGAAAAAAATTTTTCATAAGATCTCCTAAAAACAATTTTGCATAATACTATTTTATTCCAAAAAAATAAACCGAAACTAAACTGTGGATAAAAATAAAAACGGGCGAGCAATGCCCGCCCCTACGGTGAGGATGTTGAATTCGTGTACGGTATTATAATTTTTTCGGTGTGTCAACGAGTCCGCAAAGATAATCTATGCTCAGGCCGTAGTAACGTGCGAGTTTTATGTATTTGTCTATGCCCATAAGCTGTTTTCCCGTCTCGTACTTGCTTATCTGTTCTTGTGTCGTGTTTAAAAATGCGGCTATGTCCGCTTGTTTCAGGTTTCTGTCCTCTCTTACGTCCTTTAGCCTGTTTTGCATAATGACACCTCGCTTTAACTTTGTTATTGACATTATACCCGAAAAGATATATAATGTTATAAAATATACCTTAAAAGGCATAAAAGGAGACGGTTATGCAAAACGAAATCGTAAAAACCCTCGGCAAAAACATAAAAAGTTTACGCGAAAACAGGGGATTTTCAAAAAAAGAGTTGGCGGGACGTATCGGTATAGGAGTTAAGAGCCTGTCAAAATTGGAAGAAGGAATATTCCCGCCGCGCCTTGCGGTGGGGGTGCTTTTTTCCCTTGAACGCGAATTCGGGATCCGCGCATACCGATTTCTTCGTGATGATCTTGCAGAGTGAATAAAAAGGAAGGTTTAACGTGTGCTTATACAAAATAAAAACGGGCGAGCAATGCCCGCCCCTACGGTGAGGTCAATATTTGTTGCCCCGCCTTTGTGTATTTTCTTACTTCGGCAACTCCACTGTGAATGTAGTGATGCCGTTTTCGCTTGCCGCGCTTATTGCTCCGCGGTGGAGCTCGACTATCTTTTTGGCAAGCGAGAGCCCGATGCCGTTACCGGCGGTCGCGTGCGAGGTGTCTGCCTGATAAAATTTGTTAAAGATCTTCGGCATCGCCTCTTTGGGGATGCTTGCGCTGTTGACAAAAGAGACCGCGAGCTTCTTTTCATCCTCTTTTATATCTATTTTGACGCATCCGCCCTCGGGCGAGAATTTGATCGCGTTGTCAAAGAGATTTATCCATACCTGCGAGAGAAGCTGCTCGTTTGCATCTATCATATACTCACCAAAATCAATATCGAGCTCGATATTCTTTTTTGCCCACTTGCTCTCAAGCAGAAGTATCGACGAGCGAAGCTGCTCGGAGAGATTGTAATGCGTGCGGTCGGTGAGGATGCTCTGGTTTTCTATCTTTGACATATTGAGCACATTTGTCGCCATAGCGGACAGGCGCAGAGATTCTTCCTCTATTATAGAGAGGTATTCGGCGCGCTGGGCATCGGTGAGATCGTCGCGGCGAAGCAGCTTTGCAAAGCCGGCGATAGAGACGATGGGCGTCTTGAACTCGTGTGAGATGTTGTTGATGAAGTCGCCTCTGAGCATCTCGGTGTTGCCAAGCTCTTCTGCCAGCTTATTAAAACTGTTCGATATCTCCTTGATAGCGGGGTGGCCGCCGAGCGGGGGACCGAAATCGAGCCTGGCGGAAAAGTCGCCCGAGGAGAGCTTGTTCATCTGCGAAACGAGCTTTTTGACGGGTCGGAGCGGAACACGTCCGATAGTCGATGTGATGATAGCGCCGAGGATGATGACCGCGACCGATGTGAGAAAGAGCATCGCCATAGGCGGGATGCCGTCGCGCCAGAGAAGCTGTATAAGTCCCGTGCGCACCGCGACATAAACTATGAGCGCAGTGAGCAGTGAGGACGAGAGGATTATCGCGATGATAATGGCGCAGATGATCATCGTAAGGGTGAATTTGTCGGTCTTTTCTCTTATATTCAGCTTTTTCAAACCTTTTTTACCCCCCTGTATCCGAGTCCGCGTACCGATTCGATGTCGAATTCGGGCCAGTCTTCAAATCTTTTTCTGAGTCTGCCGATGTGTACAGTGACCGTTTCCCAGCCGGTCTCGCTCTCGGCGCCCCATATCTCGTCCATAAGCTGTATGCGCGTGAATATACGGGACGGGGAAGAGAGGAGCTTGTATAGGAGCATAAACTCCTTTTGAGGCAGGCTCACGCTCTCGCCCGGGCGGCTGACCGTCATTGAGGCGTAATCGAGCGTGACCTCTCCGATAATTATCTTCTTATCATATACGATCTGCGCACGGCGAAGGAGCGCCTTTATGCGCAGCAGCAGCTCTTCTTGGTCTACGGGCTTTGTTATGTAATCGTCTGTGCCCGCGATAAACCCGCGCCGTTTATCGTCCGGCAGCTGCTTTGCCGAGACCATAAGTATCGGCACCTCGTTGCCCGCATCTCTTAGCGCCTTTGTAAATTCATATCCGTCGACCGACGGCATCATTATGTCAAGCACGACCAGGTCTATATGATTGCGGTCGATGACAGAAAGCGCCTCTTCGCCGTCACGCGCAAGCGAAACGGTGTAACCCGCGCCAACGAGTATGGCTTCAAACAGACGTCGGATGTTCTTGTCGTCGTCCGCTACAAGAATATGGAACACAGTGATCAACCCCTTTATTAAATATTGTAATAATTTTACGCCGCGGTGTCAAGTTTAAAAAAACTTATAAAAAATGAACGAACTTTTTTCATCTGTAACCGTTTCTGTAACCGCGCTCTGTTATACTATGCACAAAGAAGGGAGGGTGCAGATGAAAAGCGTGACAAAAAACGAACTGCAAAGAACAATGATCGTCTGCGTAGACTCCTTTGACCAAGGAGTGCCCGGCGGAAGGCTGTACGGCGGAAAATGCGAGTGCGGAAAGCACTTCGACAACCTGATGCATCTGCTCACGACAATGGATCAGTGTCTCGACGAAAATAACTTCCCGCAGGCGTTTTCAAAGATGCGTCATTTTACGCAGATGCAAAAAAAGGACGCAAGGGCGGCAGACGCCGAAAAGATAAAGGAAGGCGCGAAGGCGACCTTTTCGGTCCGCATCCTGTTCAGGCAAAATGCAAGCTGGCAGGGATATGTCACCTGGTTGGAGGGAGGCGGAGAAGAGAGCTTCAGGAGTGCGCTTGAGCTCATCTTCCTTTTAAACAGCGCACTCGAGGGCAGAACGGAACAGATGAAAATATGACCGTTCGGCTGCGGTTACAGAAAAAAATATTTTTACAAATGAACGGTTTTTTTGAAATTGTAACCGATTTTGTAACCGAAGCGTGATATACTGTAGTCACAAAAGAAAAGCAAATACCAGAAAACGGCAAACCGCCCGAAAGGACGGGACGCAAAGCTAAGGGGTCTAAAGCAAAAGCTAAGACAGCCCGGCCGCCTGTATTTCAATCCAAATAAACATTTCAAAGGAGATTGAAATTATGGCAACCAAGAAGATCACAAAGGTAATCGCATTCGCACTTTTCCTCGTAATGCTCACAGGCACATTTGCAACAAACGTTTTCGCAGCACGCGGCAGAAATGACAGAGATGACAGAGATGACACCGTATCGAGCGTAGCTCTTTACTGGTGCTACGACGTAGAGTCGACAAACAGAAACTACTCTGCAGACCTCGGCCTTGCAAGCGCAACATACAACGGCGCGGCTTGGGCATTCGGCGCATCCAACAATCTTAGCGCATCCGGTGAAGCTGCAATCACGATCACTCCCGCAGAAGGCTATCGCGTAGTATCTATCGATATGCTCTGCACAGGCGGAGAAAACCGTGAGAATCCTTACAGCTGCAACACATACAATGAGGGCGCAAGCTACTCGGCTGCTCCCCAGGCAGGATCCACAAACGTTACTGTATCCGATTTCACAGTAAGCACAGCGTGCAACCACGCAAGCCATTCGACAAAGTACTATGTAATGGTAACGGTTGAGAAGATCCCGAACACAACTCCCACAACCCCTACAGATCCTACAGATCCCGTAACTCCCCCCGCACCCGTATACTACACAGTAACATATCTTCCCGGTGAGGGCACAGGCGTGATGAACGCTGACGGCAACCTCTCCTTCGCAGATGCATATACAGTAAGAGCTAACGAGTTCTTCGCTCCCGCAGGCAAGGCATTTGCAGGCTGGATCGTAACAGCGTGCGAAGACACAGCTCCCCTTTATGACATAAGCGGCAACGCATACACAGCAGGCGACGTATTCGCAATGCCTGCAGGCAATGTAACTCTTACAGCTCAGTGGAAGAATACAACAGTGATCGTTCCCACTCCCGACACAACAACTGCAGAGCAGACAACACCTGCTCCCGAAACAACAAAGGCGCCGGAGACAACACCCGCTCCCGAAACAACAAAGGCGCCGGAGACAACACCCGCTCCCGAGACAACAAAGGCACCGGAGACAACACCCGCTCCCGAAACAACAAAGGCACCGGAGACAACACAGGCTCCTGAAACAACACAGGCTCCTGAAACAACACAGGCTCCTGAAACAACACAGGCTCCTGAAA
>CAYZHW010000056.1:9083-9149 GCA_964478105.1 uncultured Lachnospiraceae bacterium
CAACATCGGCTCCCGAGACAACATCGGCTCCCGAGACAGTACCTGCTCCTGAGACAACAACAGCTC
>CAYZHW010000057.1:0-9123 GCA_964478105.1 uncultured Lachnospiraceae bacterium
CTTAAAGCTGGTAAGAGCGTTCTGCTCAACGGTGAGGGGATGAATCTTTGCAGCAATTCTGTAAGGTGCCTTCTTCCAATCCTCAACGCTGTTGTAATCAGCTGCAAACTGGGGCTCCCAGAATGCGATGTGGCACATTCTGCCGATACCGAATACAAGCACGAGCTTAGCGCCCTCAGCCTTGAGAGCTGCGATCTTACCTGCATATGTGGGGAGATTTTCCTTTGTTGCGAAGTTTCTCTGATCCTCGGGAACAGTGTACTTTCCAAGGGGATTGAAGAGAGCCTGCTTCATTGCGTTCTGGAACGCTGCGGGATCGTCTGCGGGAAGTGTGTTGCCCTCTGCGTCTGCCCACTCATCCATATTGAATGTGTAAACGTGATCGCAGGAGACCTTCCATTCCTTAAGGAAGTAAACTGCCCACTTGTACATACCCAGAGGTCCTACGGGAAGGATCATAGCGAGCTTTTCGCCTCTGTCGCGAGCGAGCTTGATCTGAAGAGCGATCTCATGTCCCATATATGTGTCGAAAGCACCGAGGTCCTCGCACATTACGGGTGTGAACTTCTTGTTCCAGAAGTCCTGTCTCTTAAGAGCTTCCTTGGGGGAAACGTTGCAGCAAGCCTCGATCTTAGCCATATCCCAGCCTTCGGGATAGAAACCTTCAAGAAGCGAGCCTTTTACAGTAGAAATAAAATCCATAATCTTTGACTCCTTTATATTATTATAATTTATACTTTGTTTTTTGTGTTCTTAGGGGAGAAGTCTCTTCGTTGTGCCCTTGAGGTATGCGCGGCACTGGCGGAAGCCCTCAGCGTATGCGGCTCCGCACTGATATCCGCGGTAACGCGAGCAGGTCTTTACCATATCGGCAAAGTCAATTCCGTCGTGGTCACGCATCCATACGAGCTGGCTTGCATGGCACTCGAGCATATCGATCTTGAGATCGATCTCGTCGCTGATATCAACGAACTCATCGGGAACAAAGTTTACACCTGCAAGTGTGTCCATATAGTATATCGGCACAACCTTTGCAGGATCTCCGTCGAGAGCGCTGAAGCGGTGAGGATAATCGGTCATATTGGGAAGTGTAGCCGAGAAGCTTGCGTCGAACACAAGGCGCGATACCGCTGTATGGTCGGGCATATAGTCATCGGGATTGTGTGTGATGATAAAGTCGGGGTTTGCATAGCGGATAACGTCAATGATCTTGTCGCGCGCCGCCTTGTTATTATCGTAGATGTCAAGATCGTTAAATTCTGCGGAGATGACCTCGATTCCTGCGAGTGCACCCGCCTTTCTTGCCTCCTCTGCACGAATAAGCGTGAGCTCGTCCGGAGGAATGATAACGTGACCGAGATTACCGGTGGACGCGTGACAAACGATAACTCTGTCTCCGCGCTTTACACACTTTGCAAGTGTACCTGCACAGGCGATCTCTACATCGTCGGGATGACATCCGATTGCAAGAACATTCATTTTTGTAACCTATCCTTTCTTTATTTGATATATTAATTTTTATTTCAAAAAATTATTGCATTTCTTCTAATAGAATGATACAATAAAAGAGCTTTAATTGTAATGTTTTTTTTCGCCTTAAAAGTACACTTTTGTAAACTTCAAAAATGGGAGACCGATCTATGTCAACATCCTTTACAAAATACAGAATATCAAATTCGATAAACGTATCGAGTATAGTCACCATACATTATTTTGAATTCGACAAGGGATACAGATCCGAAGGTGAGAGCCACGATTTTTGGGAATTTGTATACGTTGACAAGGGTGAAGCGTGTGCAATCTGCGACAATAGTGAATACAGATTGCGCCAGGGCGAGTTCATCTTTCACAAACCCAATGAATACCACGTACTTCGTTCGGTTGGCGAAAATGCACCAAACGTATTCATAATCTCGTTCGACTGCAGTTCAAGAGCAATGAGCTTTTTCAAAGATAAACGCGGAAAGTTGCGTGCAGATCTGCGCCATCTCATATCGCTGATAATTGAAGAGGGAAAAAAAGCCTTTGATCTCCCGTTCAACAAGCCTGAATTCAGCCCGCTTTCCCCTCGTGACGGTTCGCCTTTCGGCGGACAACAGCTCGTAAAGCTATACCTTGAACAACTGCTGATAATGCTTATAAGAAACGATCTGCCGGACAGAGACTCCACACTGCTTCCCGCAAGTGAAAACATCGGAAGCCCGATAGTGGCAAAAATAGACGATATACTCAAGGCAAATATATACGGCAAGATCACAGTACCCGATGTCTGCGCAAAACTCAATTACAGCAAAACATATCTTACGCGTCTTTTCAAGGCAAGCTGCGGATACACCATTGCGGAATATTCCAACATTTTAAAAATAAACGAGGCCAAGGACTTGATCCGCGACGAGCGCTACAATTTCA
The DNA here is from genome assembly GCA_964478105.1 of uncultured Lachnospiraceae bacterium. Taxonomy (GTDB): domain Bacteria; phylum Bacillota; class Clostridia; order Oscillospirales; family CAG-272; genus CAYZHW01. Next base: position 2,410 of record CAYZHW010000057.1, read on the forward strand.
CGCAGATATCGGATATGCTGAACTTCAACAACCCGCACTATTTTTCCCGTGTTTTCCGCCGCGTTACAGGAATGACCCCGAGCGAATATCAAAGATCGGTAAAAATAGACTAAAAAAAGACCTCCGTTTTCACGGAGGTCATATCTTTATTTTCTTGTACGTGCTCTTGAGCTTCGGAAGGAGGCTTCTCTTGTTCATAAAACTGCCGAGTGTTTTGTTAAGCACATCGAAATTAGGTTTGCGGTGCTCTGTATCGTGAGCATCGCTTCCGAGAACAACAGGATAACCCGCTTTTATGATATCAGTAACGACACGGCTCGTTTTTTTCTTTGTAAATGCTCTGTTGTTTATCTGAAATACTGCATCGTCAAAAGAAAGCAACGAATCAATATCACGGTCTGAATACCATTCCATATACCTATCGATATGGGCGATGATCGGAACGAGCTTCTGTTTGTATGTAATGATCTCAAGCTCTTCGATTATCCAATCACCGTAAGGCAAGCGAGGCAGTTCCAAGAGCAGATAATTAGTACCGTCATAGCAAAGCGGAGCAAGATCAATTTTTGAGATCTTCTCAGTACAATACACCTCTGCGCCAAGCACGATCCTCGGCATCTCCGAAAGATCGCAGCTCTTTGAGAGTGCCTCATAAGACGCCGATCTTTTTGCCAAAAAATCTTCTGTGCTTATGCTCGAAGCATCAAAGTGCGATGTCGCCGCAACCGTCTTTATCCCCTGTTCTTTAAGCATAAGCAACATTTTTTGCGACACATCGGTATCTTTGGCTCCGTCATCTATGTACGGAAGTATATGGCTGTGAAAATCAACATCAATCATCGTCTTTTTCAGATGAGTAGTCGTAGTAATTATCCGTGTATGTGTCATAACGGCGCTTCACATCATTGATCACAACGCCAAGCAGAGTACCGTTGACATTTTTTATGCTATCGACAGCACGCTGAAGGTCAGAGTACTGTGTCACCTTCTGTCTTGATACAAGAACTATTCCCGCCGCAACATCAATCAGTGTAAGAGCATCGGACACTATATTGAGCGGAGGAGTATCTAAAAGTATGTAATCGTACATATCGGCAAGCTGTGAGATCAGCTCCTTCATCTTCTTCGATCCGAGGATCTCCGAGGGATTAGGGGGCAACGGACCCGATGTAAGAAGGTCGAATCCGGGTTTTACATTCTTCACTATGGCTTCACTGAGAGTACACTGATCTATGACAAGCTTTGAAAGTCCGTTTTGGTTCGGGACTCTGAAAAGCTTATGCTGTCTCGATTTGCGCAGATCCGCATCTATAAGAAGTACGCGTGCGCCGTTTTGCGAAATAGACATCGCAAGATTTGCCGCAGTGGTTGTTTTTCCCTCGTTTTTGAGTGAACTTGAAACAAGTACAACCTTTTTCTCGGACCCAACAAGCGTGTAAAGAAGGTTGATTCTTATATTTTTGTATGCTTCAACTATTTGAAAAGTGTTGAGTTTATCCATTTGAACAGAGCTTTTGTTGTTTGCCATTCCGATCCCTTTCTTCCATCCTTATAAATTTTGATCAAAAAGCGGATGGATCTTTACATTTTTGCGCCGTTTGAGAACGACGGTATCTCTCCGAGAACAGGTAGATTGAGACGTTTTTTGAGATCATCGGAATCCTTGACCGAATTGTCAAACAAAAAGATCACAAAAATGATTCCAAAGCTGATCACGGCACCTAACAGAGCACCGATAACAGCGTTTTTCTGAACGCTCGGGTAAGATGACGCGGCAGCAGGCTTTGCTTCATCGACAGCCTTAAACGATCCCGCCTCGATTATGCCCTGGAGATAATCGGGAGCAATTTTCGCGTATGCATTGCATATATCCGCCGAAAGCTTGGGGTCGGTCGTTGATGCGGAGATCGTCAAAAGCTCCGTATCCTCTGTCTGCTTAATGCTTACATACTGTCCGAGCTCCGCAGGAGACATATCGACCTTGATCTCCTTGCATATGAGAAGACGCGCAGGCTCTTTAGAAAGAAGCTGTACACTTGTATTTGCAAGCAACTGCGATGCCGTGAGGTCGCCCGAATTTACATTTCCGGTCGTTGAATTTGCGGCATTGCTGACATATATCGTGATCGACGACGTATACATCTTGGGAATAAAAAATGCTGTATATGCAGCACTCAGAAGAGCCGCAACAACGGCAACCGCCAAAATGATGATCCAAGTCCTTTTAACTAATTTCCATATATCCTGTAAACTTATAGATTCTACCATTTTTAATCTCCTTTGAAACTTTCTATAAGTGCATACTTATATATTCTATATTACTACATTTCAGCACTTTTGTCAATAGACAATAAACATCACATCCTTGAAAGAGTTTTTACGGCATCGGACTCACAAATACAACGGCAATACTCTTTTATGTACATCCTAAGAGCAGTATAGTTCTCGGTCTTTCCGAATTCCTTTATAAACGACATCTCCCCAACTCCCGACCCCTGATTACACGTCGTGCACTGCTCGGTAAGCGAAAGATAATACGCATTTTTTGCGGGATCGAAATAAGCAGAGCTCTCCTTGGCGCACCCTAACAATGATAGTCTTCTGCAGACCGCGATGAGCCAATCGAGTTTATCAAAACGGTATATTTCCGTGCGGCCCTTTCGGCGCTCGCCAAAAGATATCTGTCTGTTTTCCTTTGAGGAGTCGGACGCACCGAGCTTTGTGATATACATTTCGCATCCTCCGCCCTTTGAGGGGTATAACTGCACAAACACCTTGTCGCTTGCGGCGTCAAATCCCGTTTTGTGCTTCGCTTCATCAAGTATGCTCCAGAATGCGCGTCTTGTCTCGGTATTGTCATAATCTATATTTTCGCATTTCAAGTCATACTGTGCCATATCTTCGGAAGTCATCATGATCTTAAGTTTGCTGCTGTTGATAAGTATCAGCTCCAAAAGAAACACACTCTCCTTCGTTTATTTTGGTATACAATATCTATTATAAGCGCGCGGCAGAAAAAATGTAACCCCAAAAATATTGGAAAAAGGCTTCGGCAATTGACGCGAGAGGGCAAATATGTTAAACTGATAGGAGAAAAGAGAGGTGAGCGCGTGAAATACGATATCGAGTCATCGAAATTAACTATGTCTGTACGGGAACTGGTCGGTATGGCACTTCCGCACGGAGACATTGACAACCGTACCGCAGGATCGTCCGAGCGCGCGGTCCTCGGAACAAAAATACACAAAAAAATACAACGCGAGGCAGGTGCTTCTTACACCGCCGAGGTCGCTCTCATACACACCTTTTTGTACGACGGAATATGTTACGAAGTATCGGGAAGAGCCGACGGGATCATAACCGATACCGACGGCACTATCACCGTAGACGAGATCAAAAGTGTGCGCTCGGCGTATTTCGTCGACAGCTCGCCTATCCACTTTGCGCAACTCAAGTGCTACGCTTTTTTTGTCTGCGACACACGCGCGCTTGAGAAAATAAAAGTCCGTCTTACATACTATAATATCGAGACCAAAGAGATAAAATATTTTGTACAAGAGTACACATACGCCAAACTCAAGATCTTTTATTCCAATATGCTCTCGCAGGTATCAAGATTTGCAAGACTTGAAAGAGAAAAAATGCTCGATCGAATTCCATCGATCTCGGATTCGGGATTCCCTTATGAAAACATCCGGCAAGGACAGAGAGAATTGATCTCCGAAGGCTTCAGAGCAATTAAGCACAAAAGGCGGCTCTTTGCGCAGGCCCCTACGGGGATCGGAAAGACCATATCCTCACTCTACCCTGCCGTAAAAGCGTTCGGTGAGGGAATGTGCGACAAGATCTTCTACCTTACCGCAAAAACGAGCACCGGAGAAGCCGCAAGAGAAGCCTCAAAAACGATGTGCGAGCAAGGCGCAAAGCTCAAATATATATCACTTTCTTCTCGTGAAAGCGTGTGCCTGTGCCCTGGTGGCGCGGCAGGCGGTAAATGTAATCCATTTGAATGCGAATACGCAAAGGGGTATTACACACGTGCATACGATGCGATATACGAACTGTTGACATCGGGAAACGGATTTGATCGCAAACAAATAAAAGAGGCAGCTAAAAAATACCGTATTTGCCCGCACGAACTCTCGCTTGATCTCTCGCTGTGGTGCGATATCGTAATATGCGACTACAATTATCTTTTCGACCCGCGCGTTTACCTGCGCCGTTACTTTGATCAGATCCGCGAACGCTATGTCTTTCTTGTTGACGAGGCACACAACCTCGCAGACCGCGCAAGAGAGATGTATTCGGCAAGCATCTCCGCCGCCACGTTTATTAAGCTTTATTCAATGCTTCCGAAGCAGGATAAGATCCTGCTTGATATCACCGAGGAGAGCGCAAGGAGCATAATGGGGCTCAAGCGTCTGTTCAGCGACGGGATATCTACAGATGAAAACGGCGGGGAGGCGGGCTTCTACATCAGCCGCGAACCGCTTTTGGCGCTGGGCGAGAAGTTAAAAAAATTCACTGAACGATGCGAGCGTTGGTTCTACGTCTACAGAGATCTTGACGAGCGGTTCGCACCGTTAAAAGAACAGATCACAGAGCTTTATTTCTCAGTGCGTCAATATCTCGGCATACTCGATTTCTACGACAAGCGTTTTATCACGTATCTTGAACTGAAAAACGGCGACATCACCTGCCGCCTGTTTTGCCTTGATCCCTCGCACGTGCTCGACGTCTGTATGAACAGAGGAATAGCGTCGATACTCTTTTCGGCCACACTCACTCCGGTTGAGTATTTCAAAGATATTCTCGGCGGTGGGAAACGCGCGCTTACACTAACACTTCCCTCCCCGTTTGAACGTGAAAATCTCTGTCTTGCGGCAGTGGATACCGTCAGCACGAGATATGCAGACAGAGACACAAACACAAAAGAGATCGCTGAGCTTATCGCCGCTGCCATCTGCGGCAAAAAAGGCAACTACATTGCATACTTCCCCTCGTACAAATATATGAACACCGTATACTCGGCATTTACCTCTCTGTACCCGCGCGTAAAGACCGCGATACAAAAAAGCGAAAGAGAGAGAATATCGGCGCCCGAGTTCCTATCGCACTTCAAAGCACAAAAAGAGGATTTCTTCGTCGGCTTCTGCGTGCTCGGAGGAAGCTTTTCCGAGGGCATCGACCTGCCGGGAGAGCGTCTTATCGGTACGGTCGTGGTAGGAGTGGGACTCCCGCAGCTCTCAAGCGAGCTGAACATCATCCGAGACCACTACCAGGAGGTCTACGAATCGGGTTATGAATACGCGTACGTGTATCCCGGGATGAACAAGATCCTGCAGGCAACGGGACGAGTGATACGCCGCGAAGAGGACCGCGGTGTGGTAGTCCTTATCGACGACAGATATGCCACACGCGAATATACAAGGCTCTTTCCCGAGCATTGGAGCGAACTGAAATACGCGGGAAATGCACGTTCGCTTGCCGCTCTTGTCAAAAAATTCTGGCAAAAGCACGAAAAAAACGAACAAAAACAATAAATTTTCACTTTTTTCTGCATTTTTTGAATTAAGATATTGCTTTTTTTAACATAATATTGTATAATAATTATTTGTAAAAAAAGGCGAAAATGCAATTCTGCCGAACAAAAATTGCGAAAAGGCAATTGCGGCACAACAGAAAGGAATAGCATAACAATGAAACGCACGACAATAAAAGAAATCTACAAGAACTCCGAAGCTCTCGGCGGAAAGGAGATCACCGTCGCGGGATGGGCGAGAAACATCAGAGCCAGCAACGCTTTCGGTTTCATCGAGCTCAATGACGGAAGTTACTTCTCCAATCTTCAGATCGTTTTTGAAGACAGCATCCTTGATAACTACAAGGAGATCGCGAGCCAGAATATCGGTTGTTCCCTTGTTATAAACGGTACTCTCGTACTGACACCCGAAGCAAAGCAGCCCTTTGAACTCAAGGCTGCATCGATCGAGGTCGAGGGAAAATCCTCCCCCGATTACCCGCTTCAGAAGAAAAAACACGGCTTCGAGTTCCTTCGTACGATAGCACATCTGCGTCCGAGAGCAAACACCTTCAATGCGGTGTTCAGAGTACGCTCGGTCGCGGCATTCGCTATCCATAAATTCTTCCAGGAAAGAGGCTTTATCTATGTTCACACTCCGATAGTTACCGCAAGTGACTGCGAGGGTGCGGGTGAGATGTTCCAGATCACAACTCTTGATCTTGACAACATTCCGAGAAACGAAGACGGAAGCATCAACTATTCCGAGGACTTCTTCTGCAAGAAGGCTAACCTCACGGTATCGGGTCAGCTCAGCGCAGAGTGCTACGCTATGGCATTCTCCAACGTATACACATTCGGACCTACATTCAGAGCCGAGAAGTCCTTTACCGCGCGCCACGCGGCAGAGTTCTGGATGATGGAGCCTGAGATGGCGTTCGCAGATCTTTATGACAATATGGACGTAGCCGAGGCTATGATCAAGTATGTTATCAAGTATGTAATGCAGGAGTGCCCCGCAGAGATCGAGTTCTTCAACAAGTTCTTCGACAACACGCTTATCGAGCGTCTTACAAACCTTATCGAAAACGACTTCGCACGTATAACATACACAGAGGCTATCGATCTTCTTGAGAAGAGCGGCGCAAAGTTCGATTATCCCGTCAAGTGGGGTATCGATATGCAGACAGAGC
>CAYZHW010000058.1:0-8987 GCA_964478105.1 uncultured Lachnospiraceae bacterium
GTTGCAGATCAATGGTGTTGCTCATACGAACGATACCGAATATCAAAAGCACCGATGCAAAGAACAGTATATAAAGTCTGTTGGTAACGGTATCGCTTTTCCTTATGGATTCTTCTTTTTTCAACATTTTTTCTTTCTGGTTTTTCACAATCATCACTCCGTTAGATCAAATTCATAGGTAAGGCACCCGAGCACAAAGGTCGGAGCCGTTTCGCAACGCAATATCCGCTTGCCGAGTCCTGCAAGTAGCATTCCCGACTCACGCGCAAATAATGCTTCTTTTTGCGAAAATCCGCCCTCGGAACCGATAACGACCGATATCGAAGGAGCGATACAGGAGGTCTTCTTTTCCGAAAGTATCTGTTTCAGCGAAAGCGTACCGTCGCCCTCATAGCAAAATATCGGGATATCCGCGCCCTTTGCCAGCTCAATAGCTCTTGTGTAAGACACAGGCTCGTTTATTTTCGGAACGATCCCTCTCCCGCACTGTTTTGCCGCCTCAAGCGCGATCTTTGCCAGACGCTCGGTCTTTTTCGCACTGTTTTCTTTTTTTATTTTGGATATACAACGCTCGCTCTCAAAAAGCGTGATCTCGCACACGCCGCACTCGACCGATTTCTGCACGATCGTCTCAAGCTTGTCCCCTTTCGGCAACGCCTGAAAAAGGTGAACACGGTAGCTCGGCTCGGTGTCGTTTTTCTTCACCGAAAGTACAGCGGCTTCGACTACGCCTTCCTTAAAATTCGAAAGCTCGCACTCGTATTCGTTCATCTGCATATCGCATACCGTTATATGCTCACCCGCAGCCATACGCAACGAGCGTGAAATGTGATGGGCATCATCGCCTCTGATGTAGACCGTATTCTCTTTGATATTCTCCGAAGAGATAAAAAATCTCGGCATACGAACAAAAATCCCCATTCAAACAGTTCTATTTTTACGGCATTTTTACGCAAATACCCAAAATACTATAATATTATACTACAATTTTCACAATTTGTCAAAGCATTTTTATTACTTTTTGCACATTTTTCTTTGCTATAGACTTTTTTTTCAATATTTGATATAATGTACTTGATAATAATAGTGAAAGGACACGCAAAAAATGAAAATAAATATCAAAAAACTCGACCCCCGCGCAACAATTCCCACATACGGCTCCGAATTTTCGGCAGGCGCAGATCTGTACGCCATCTCGGACGCCGATATTACGATAGAGCCCGGCAAGACAGTGCTCGTGCACACAGGTATCGCGCTTGAGATCCCCGCGGGTTACGGCGGATTTATATTCGCCAGAAGCGGACTCGCATCAAAAAAGGGGCTCGCTCCCGCAAACAAGGTAGGCGTGATCGACGCAGACTATAGAGGTGAAATTATGGTCGCGCTGCATAATCACTCTTCTGTTTCCGCGACCGTAAGCGCGGGAGAGCGCATAGCGCAGCTTGTCATTATGCCTTATCTTGCAGCTGAATTTTTCGAGGTCGGAGAGCTTTCCGAGACGGTACGCGGCGAAGGCGGCTTCGGTTCAACAGGAAGAAAATAAACCGCAAAACGGTGTTGCCCGAAAGCAACACCGTTTTTTATTTTGTTATTTTGTTTTGACTTGTGCGACCGACAGATCTCTTGTGTGCGGAATACGGCGCCACGTACGGTCGCGGTAAAAGAGCGCGAGCACGGTAAGTACGCCGCTTATCGCATTGTGCACGGGATACATAAGCACAGTCTTCCACATCCTAAGGATCGGCTTTTTCTCAAGCAGAAGGATGACAAGCGCCTCGAGCATTATCCGCAGTGCACCGCCGAGCGCGCCTATAAGCACCGCCTTTGGACTTATAAGCGTGGTGATAAGCGTATCCACCGCAGCTCCTCCCCACAGCTTTGAAAGTGAGAAAACAATACCTTCCATCAGCGCAAGCACCACGCGAAGCGAGGTCGCAAGCGGAAAAAGTATCCTCATCCAGCCGTCAAAGCCGAGAAAGAAATGTCGGGATAATATCGTCTTTGCAAGAGGTCTTGTGCAGTATCTCACACAATCCTGCTTACCGACGCTCCAGCGATAGCGCTGACGCATCGATATGCGCAGATCGGTAGGCTGTTCGTCAAAGAAGACCGCCGCGTAGCAAAAGGCTATCTTTATCCCCTTTGCGATAGTGAGCATCGAAAATTCGGTGTCCTCGGTTATCGTATACGTATTCCAGCCGTCTTTTACAAGCTCGCACTTAAAAACATATCCGGTTCCGCCGTAGAGCGCCGAGAGCCCGAGCGACGAGCGCGAGTTATAATAAAAGCGCACCATATTGTAAAAGCCGATCGCCGTACCGCCCGATATCCAGTTGTCATACGGGTTCTTGGAATCGCGGTATCCCATCGCCGCACTCTCACCCGAGGCAAGCACCTTGTTCATCTCAAAAAGAAAATTTTTGTCAAGCAGATTATCCGCATCAAAGACGGCAACAGCGTCATAATTCTTCGCGTGTTCCGCATTGAAGCGCTCGAAAAACCAGTGCAAAGCGAAGCCTTTACCGACCTTTTCTTTGTTATGCCGCTCGTACACGATAGCGCCGAGCGACCTTGCGACCTCGGCGGTCGCGTCGGTGCAGTTGTCGGCGATAACGAATATATCGTACGCATCGCGGGGATAATTTTGTTCGTGGATGCTGTCGATAAGCTTACCTATGACCTTCTCCTCATTGCGCGCCGACGTTATGACTGCAAATCTTGTTATCTTATCGGTATCAGCATATTTTTTCGGACGAATGAGCCCGAAGATACGTATGACCGAAGTATATGTGGTTATTATCAGAATGAAAACAGTAAAAATGTCCAGAATAATGTTAAGCGGCACAAGAATACTCTTGCCGTAAAGAAAGGACCAAAGCACGCTGAGCCCGATAAGGCCGAGCACGGTAAGTCCTACCCTTGTTTTCGATGTCATTTTCAGTTCCTCTTTTTTTATTTATCGATCCCCATTGTATCATACATTAGCAAGTATTGCAATGTTTTTAATAAAATCTTAAAAGACGGAGCAGAGATAAATGTCAAAAAAACACCTTTTAATTGACAAGGTAAATAAAGGATGTTATAATTATATGATAGCTAAAAAACAAGGGGGCATAAGTATGAACGAAAAGAAAAATCTCGACGATTTTTGGAATATAGATGATATTGTACCTAAAAAAAGGATCCATACAAAAGGCTCTGTGCCCGAGGTAGCGGAGATAAACGTAGCCCAAAACAGCGCTCCCGCGTCTGTACCGCTTACCTCTTCCGCCCACGAAAAGGCGCTTCACCGTGCGACAGAGCTCTTGCTCGAGTATTCCCCCAAAAACCCGCTTATTGAAAATGTCAAGCTTTTCGCCTGGCCCTCTTCATATAATTATTACGAAAAATTCAAGGCAGACGCAAGGTATTTCTTTTCCCGTACGGGAGAAGAATGCGAATATACCCCCTTCTTCTCATACATTCCGCAGTATTACCAGCTCACAAAGAGCCAGTTAGCCTTCTATCTTTGGTTTCGCGAGAACGCGCGCAAGGGCGAATACATCTTCTGCGATTTCAGTTACATTATGCTCTATATATACGAGCTCATAAACATACCCGAAATGCTCCCAAGCGAAGAGACGCTTAGCCGTCTTTGCGGACTTTGGAAAGCATACCGAGACAGATTCCCAAGACTTGACAAATACCTTGTCGAGTGGATATGCGACTTCTGTCTTATAAACCGCATCGCTCCCGATATGAACGAGCTTTCCCCGATATATAAGGATATTATCGACAGCGCCTCTTTCAAGGAATTCTACACCCCTGCCGCAAAGGACAAAACCAAAGCGTATGCCCTTCTTGCCATAGGCGCGCTCTCGACCTACGATTTCAAAAAGAGTAAATACGCAAAGGAAGATGCCGCCGCACTCTTCGAAGACAAGATAGTCGGTGCCATAGCCTTTGCGCTCGAAGAGAACCGTCTTTTTGACACAAGCACGATGCGCACCGTTACAACACGCCGCGACTCCTTCGGCGGAGCTCTGTGCGCGTCAAACATCAAGCGCGTCATCGAGATCACGCATATGTCGCTCTCACAGTCATATGAGCTTCGCTCGGTCATCACAAACGCAGTCAAATACGCCGAAAACTGCGTAAGAGCCTCGCTCGGCATAAAATCAAGGCTCGGCAACCTTACGCTCCCCCCGAATATACGCGAATCGATAGATGCCTATATGGCAGAAAATCTCACATCGAGAAGAGCAAAAAAAGTCGAAGTTCCAGAATACGAGCGCAGATACGAGCTGCCGAGCAAGCCGATATCCGCCGAACACGCAAAAGATATCGAACTTGCATCCTGGCAGACCACACAAATGCTTGTGGACGCATTTGAAGAAGAAAAAGAGGTCACAGAGATTCCCAAGATACAAGAAATAACCGCGCCCGAAGCGGGCGAGGACGTCTTTGCCGATCTCATCTCGATCCTCGGCGAGGACGAGATAGAGTTCATAAGACTCGCTCTTCGCGAAGATACGGCTGCACAAAACGAGCTTTGCAGAAAGCTCGGAAAACTGCCCGATGTCGCAGTAGAGATGATCAACTCTAGCGCCGCCGATATATGCGGTGACATAATACTCGAAGAAAAAGACGGCGGCTTTGTTTTGATCGAGGATTACAAGGAGGATATCGCCAAGTGGATAAAATAAACGAAAACGCAAAAGTCCCGAAAAGAATACTCTCCTCCCTGCTCGCATCGGTGTCCGCAGGCGTCGTTCCGCGCTCGGGAGCGCCGTACATCGCCATAGGCAGATCCGACGAGATCGCGGCGTTTCTGTCCGATCTTGAAGAGATAAACGAGGGCGGCGGTACGCTCAGATTTCTCATCGGCCGTTACGGAAGCGGAAAGAGCTTTCTCATTCAGCTCGTGCGAGGATACGCACTTGAGCGCGGATTTATCTGCGCCGATGCGGACCTGTCCCCCGAGCGCCGTCTCTACGGCAGCGGCGGAAGCGGACTTGCCACCTACAAAGAGCTTATGAAAAATCTCGCCTCAAAGTCCTCGCCCGACGGCGGCGCACTTCCCATAATCATCGCAAAATGGATCGACTCGCTTCGCGCGTCGCTTGCAAGCTCGGGAATACTCCCCGAAAGCGGGCATTTTCGCGCCGAGCTCGACAAAAAGATATACTCCGAGCTTCGCGAAGTCGAAGGATTGGTCGGCAGCTTTGATATCTCGTCTGTAATATGCGAATACTACAGAGCGTATATGGACGGCAACGACGAAAAAAAGAGCGCCTGCCTTCGTTATCTGCGCGGAGAATTCGCCAACAAGACCGAGGCAAGGCTCTCGCTCGGTATGCGCGTAAGCACCGTCATCGACGACGACAACTGGTATGACTGCATCAAGCTCTGGGCGGCGCTTGCAAGAAAAATGGGTTACCGCGGGCTTGTCGTGTTTATCGACGAGTGCGTCAACCTCTATAAGATAACCAACCGCGTCTCGCGCGAAAACAACTACGAAAAGATACTTTCGATGTTCAACGACACTCTCCAGGGACGAGCCCCGGGACTGGGCATCGTCTTCGGCGGTACACCGCAGTTTCTCGAAGACACGCGCCGCGGACTCTTTTCCTATGAAGCTCTGCGCAGCCGTCTTTGCGACAGCCGTTTTGCCGCAGACGAGTTCGTCAACCTCATCGGGCCTGTTATAAGACTCCGCCGTCTCTCTGACGACGAGCTTCTTGCGCTCATCTCGCGTATAACACGTCTGTATGCTCAGTATTATTCGATAACTCCCCGCATAACCGAGGACGAAATGGCAGAGTTTCTTCGCATATGCCTTTCCCGTACGGGCGCAGACGGGCTCATCACCCCGCGTGAGATGCTGCGCGACTATATGACCGTGCTGGGCATCCTTATGCAAAACGAGAGCACGACCTTCTCCGATATTATGAAGAGATTTACCGCGCCCGAATCAAAAGAAAAAACAGAGCCCGAGAAAAAGGCAGGCTTTACCCTCTCGGACATCGAACTGTAAAGGAGTGCAGATATGACCGAAGCTGACCGCATTTTTTCGCGTTTCCCGCCCTTCGTGCAGGATTACATATACAAACGCGGCTGGGATTCGCTCCGTCAGGTACAGATCGAAGCGGCACACACCATACTTGACACAGACGACAATCTGCTCTTAACATCATCGACCGCATCGGGAAAGACCGAAGCGGTCTTTTTCCCCATACTCTCGGAATTCTGCGAAGATGCACCGAAAAGCGTCGGCGCACTGTATATCGCTCCCTTAAAAAGCCTTATAAACGACCAGTTCACAAGGATAGACGAGATCCTTGATATGACCGCCATCCCCGTCTTTCACTGGCACGGCGACGTCGCGGCATCGCATAAGAACAAGCTCTTGCAGGATCCCGGCGGCATCCTTCAGATAACCCCCGAGTCGCTTGAAAGCCTGCTTATGAGACGCAAGAACGACATACCGCGGCTCTTCTCCGACCTGCGCTATGTCATAATCGACGAAATACACACGCTCTGCGGCACCGACCGCGGAAATCAGGTCATCTGCCAGCTCTGCCGTATCGCATCGCTTATAGGAAAAGAGCCGCGCAGGATTGGACTCTCGGCTACAGTGGGCAGCCCCGAACTCAGCGCAAAATGGCTCTCGGGCGGAAGCACAAGAGCGTGTGCCGTGCCCGCCTTCGAAGAGACCAACCTCAGATGGCGGCTCGGGATGGAGCACTTTTATATCCAGAATCCCGAGACAGACACCGAGAAAAACCAAGCATCCCCGATAGACGCGGGATACGAATATATGTACGACTGCGCCGTCGATAAAAAGGCGCTCGTATTCTCAAACTCACGAGAGGAGACCGAATACGTAACCGCGACACTGCGGCAAATAGCAAAAAAGCGCGGAGACCCCGACATCTTCCTTATCCACCACGGAAACCTCTCGGCATCTCTTCGCGAAGAAGCCGAAGCAAAAATGAAGGACGACAGCATCCGTGCCGTCACCTGCGCCACCGTCACAATGGAGCTCGGCATAGACATCGGACGCCTTGAGCGAATAATCCAAAATGACGCGCCAAACTCCGTGTCAAGCTTTTTGCAACGCCTCGGACGCTCGGGCAGACGCGAGCTCCCGCCCGAGATGATATCGGTCTTCCGCGAGGAAGATCCGCTCCCCAATACCCCCCTGCCCCAGCTTATTCCGTGGGGACTTCTGCGCGCCATCGCAATAGTCGAGCTCTACCTCGATGAGCGTTTTATCGAGCCCCCCTGCACAAAATCACTCCCCTTCAGCCTTGCCTTCCAGCAAACGCTGAGCATATGCGCATCCTCGGGCGCGCTTACGGCAAAAGCACTTGCAGAACGTGTGCTCTCGCTCCCGCCGTTTGAGCAGATAACAAAGGAAGACTACAAAACTCTGCTTGTCTCTATGCTTCAAAACGAGATGCTTGAAATGACCGAGGAGAAGGAGCTCATCATCGGACTTGCGGGCGAGAAGATAATCAACAGCTTCAAATTCTTCGCGGTCTTCAAGGACAGCGAGGATTTCACCGTCAGATGCGAATCCGACGAGATCGGCACCATCACCACCCCGCCGCCCGTCGGAGACAGATTTGCACTCGCGGGAAGAGTCTGGGAAGTCGAAGAACTCGATATAAAAAGAAAACTGATATACGTCAAGGCAGTCGACGGCAAAATGGAAGTATCCTGGCCGGGCGACTACGGCGAGATCCACACAAAGATACTCGAAAAGATGAAAGAGGTGCTCATCTCCGACAAGGAATATTCCTACCTCGGACCGAATGCAAAAAAACGGCTTGAGATAGCGCGCCGCGTTGCAAAAAACACCTCTATGACCGAGCACTCTCTCGTACATCTGGGCGGATATACCCGATGCCTTTTCCCTTGGCTCGGCACACGCTCATTCAGAACGCTTCGCAAATTTATCGCCAAGAACGCCGAGAAGTACAGGATATCCAATATAGAATTCGAGGGATGCTATTACATCACCTTCCGTATGGAAGGCGGCAGTGACCGTGAACTTATCTCGGGGCTTGCCCGCGAGATCGAAGAAAAAGGCATAGTATGCCCGTCTCTTGTCGGTCCGACCGAGGCACCCATATTTGAAAAATACGACCCGTACATACCTGCCGAGCTTCTTCGCCGCGCCTACGCCGCCGATAAACTGAGAAGCGACGAGGCGGAAAAAAGAATAAAAGAGATACTGAAAGAATATTAAATAAGACCGCCCGTCGGCCTTTCTCCTCGGGAGAAGACTGACGGGCGGTTCAAACTGATTTGACCCCTGCAGATAAGATTTTGCATCTTTACACCGATATAATTACGCATACGCCCTATTGACAAATTTCGCCTTTCGCGGTATAATAAACGTAGCATAGACCGAGTGCGGACTGTTTATATCCGTTTGGTCTATCGGTGCGTTTATGCCATAAATAAAAAAGGCAGGACGCCATACTGGAATACGACGCCCCTGCACAGAAGTGAAAAGGGCACTCCTGTACAACCGGATAACCGGCACCCGATCAGTATTATAACATACTCTAACGGTTTTTGCAAGGAATTCGGATATAAGGCTTATCGATCCAAAATAAAAAAGGCAGGACGCCGTACGGGAATACGACGCCCCTGCATAAGAGTGAAAAGAGCACTCCTATACAACCGGATAACCGGCACCCGATTAGTATTATAACACATTCTAACGGTTTTTGCAAGGGATTCGGATATAGGTTTTTTAGCTATACGAAAAAATAGCGTGCTCGAACACTTCGGGCACGCTTTTTGTGTCTTTACTTAATTTGAAGAGTGTCTTCGTAAAACTAAAAACGTCGGCCGTATCAAGCGGGAACTTTTTACGGTTGGCAGGGTAAAAAGAGTACCCCATATTCGCGGATGCATACGTCACCGTTTTAGGCAGACGGCGTGTGTTTTTGCGGCGTGGATCTGCTTTTGCGGGTCGTGTGTGGGGATTT
>CAYZHW010000059.1:0-8914 GCA_964478105.1 uncultured Lachnospiraceae bacterium
GCATAGGATATAGAGCATTTTACGCTTGTACCGCCCTTGAAAGTATAAATGTTGACAAAACTAATCAAAACTACACAAGTGACGGAGGGGTGCTTTTTGATAAGGAGAAAACGACTCTTATTTGCTATCCTGCAGGAAAAAAGGATGCCGAATATGTTGTTCCTGACGGAGTAACATACATAGAAGATGATGCATTTTATTTTTGTAAATCGCTTACAAGCGTGAATATCTCTGCAGATGTAATAAACATAGGTGATGATGCATTTGATAATTGTTATTTGTTAACAAAAGCCACCATTTATAATCGCGCGACGACATTTGGAACAAGGGTGTTTAGTGACACGCACGATGATTTTACTATCTACGGTTACCGAAATTCAACATCGCAGAGCTATGCATCTGAAAACTCCCATCTATTTATGGCACTTGATGCAATGACAACGAATGTATACGGCGATGCGACGGGTGATGGAATCATAGACAACAAAGATCTTGTACGTATCAAAAAATATCTTGCGGCGTACGATTACGACACGGATGCATCAACTGTCGATATCGATCTCGGAGCTGATGCAAACGGTGACGGTGTGGTCGACAACAAGGATCTGGTCAGACTCAAGAAGTACCTCGCGGCGTACGATTACGACACGGGAACATCAAGTGTTGTGCTCGGTCCTGCAACATAAAAATAAAGGACATTGCTTTTGCAATGTCCTTTTTCGCTGTTACTTTTTCTTGAATTTTAAAAATCCGTCGATCAAAATATATCCGAGCGCAAATACAAACAAGACATAGATCAGCGATATCAGTATCGAAATTATCTCGCCGGGGCGTATGTCTGATGCATATTCAACAAGGAACGGAATTATGTAACCGAGCTCGATCACAAGGTGTTTTGTGCCTTCCACCGCCGCCGCAAGAAGCGCCGACAAAGGAATTATTTTAGCGGCAGGAGCTTTTTTCTTAGCAAGATTTGCAAGGAATACAACGGCATAGGCAAGTGCGCTGATAAGAATAAAGTTAGTGAGCAGGGAAAGGACTGCGGGTGAGAGTTCATCCTTTTCGGGGAGCGTTCCTGTTATGATGTATTCCCACGCAACTGAAAAAATAAGTCCTACAAAGCACGAGAACTGGTAGAGAATTATGTAAAGCAACGATCCTTTGACAGATGTCCTCAAAACCGAACGCACAATATATGCGTATCCGATAAAGGTTGCAATTATCGGTAACAAATATGAGAAGTAGGAAAGGACCGCAATTACCTGGGATGCTGCATCTGCTGATTCGATTATATTTGCGATCAAAGGCGTGATAAATGCAGTATTTAACACATAGAGTAAGATCACGGCAAGTGCCATAAGCACGGGAGAAAATCTGCTTTCTTTTTTCACGGGTGGACTCCTTAAAGGTTATTAAAATTACGTTTCTCTCATATAATTAACAAAAACGGAGGGACTATATGAAAGAAAACGAAAAAATCGATTTTACTCGTCCGCTTGATTACAAGCTGATGATGGAGTATATCAATATTTTTGCCGAGCGGTATGATAATATTTCCGTCACGTATTTGTGTTCGTCGATACTTGGAAGGAATATTCCCATAATAAAACTCGGTGACGGGAAAGAGTCTGTACTTTACGTAGGATCTCATCACGGTGCCGAGTGGATGTCAAGTGTCATTCTTATAAGGTTTATAAACGAATTCTGCGAGCTTTACCGTACCGATAAGTGTCCGTACGGTGTCGGCTTATCAGAGCTCAAAAAGAGTATTTACGTTATTCCTATGCTCAATCCCGACGGAGTGGACATTTCGATACACGGAGCAAAGAAAGAGAACATTCTGTATAACAGGCTGATATCAATGAACGGCGGGAGCCGCGATTTTTCAAAATGGAAGGCCAACGCCCGCGGTGTTGATCTCAATCATAACTATAACGCCGGGTTTGTTGAATACAAAGCAATGGAAACATCGGCGGGAATATACGGCGGAGCTCCGACAAGATACAGCGGAGAGTGCGCAGAATCCGAACCCGAGGTTGGCGCGCTGTGTAATTTTTTAAGGTTCAATGATGATATAAAAATGGTGCTGACTTTTCATACGCAGGGTGAGGAGATATATTATTCCTCAGGCGATATGCTTGCACCGAGGTCATATGAGCTCGCCCGTTACTTTTCGCGTCTCAGCGGGTATGCGCTCGGAAAAGCAGACGGGCCTGCGGCGTACGGCGGACTGACCGATTGGGTGATACGGGAGCTCGGACGTCCGTCCTTTACAATTGAGTGCGGTAAAGGGGAGACTCCGTTACCGATCAGTGATAATTTTTCGATATATACGTCACTCAGGGAGCTCCTTTTTAAAGCTCCCGAAGTGCGTATATAAAAGTTAATTGTTAAACATATTTGTCTGGTTGCTGTCTGTCTCGGGGGATCTGTGATATGGTATACCGAGATGCTCATAGGCAAGACGTGTTGCACAGCGTCCGCGCGGTGTGCGGCTGAGGTAGCCTATTTGCATAAGATAAGGCTCGTACACGTCCTCGATGGTGACGGCTTCCTCGCCGACTGTTGCGGCAAGTGTCTCAAGTCCGACCGGACCGCCGTCGTAGAATTTTATGATAGTTTCAAGCATTCTGCGGTCAGTGTTATCAAGTCCGAGCTCGTCGACTTCGAGCTTTTCAAGAGCATATCTTGATATCTCTTCGTCGATCTTATCGGCGCCTTTTACCATAGCAAAATCGCGCACACGCTTGAGAAGTCTGTTGGCAATTCTGGGGGTACCGCGCGAGCGCGACGCGATCTCAAGCGCACCGTCTTCCGCGATCTCAAGTCCGAGGATCTTGGAACTTCGTTTGATGATAGCAGCAAGCTCTTCAACAGAATACAGCTCAAGTCTGAGCATCATACCGAAACGGTCGCGAAGCGGCGTGGAAAGCTGTCCGGCGCGCGTTGTAGCTCCGATGAGTGTAAAACGGGGAAGGTCTATTCGGATGCTTCTGGCAGACGGACCTTTTCCGATGATTATATCAAGCGCGTAGTCTTCCATCGCGGGGTAAAGGATCTCCTCGACCTGTCTTGAGAGACGGTGGATCTCGTCTATAAAGAGAACGTCGCCTTCATTTAGATTAGTCAGAAGTGCGGCAAGGTCGCCCTGTTTTTCGATCGCGGGGCCTGCCGTTATTCTTATGTTGACACCCATCTCGGATGCGATGATTGCCGAAAGAGTTGTCTTTCCAAGACCGGGCGGCCCGTAAAGAAGTACGTGATCAAGAGACTCACCGCGCATTTTTGCAGCGTCGATGTAGACTTTGAGATTTTCTTTTATCTTTTCCTGACCTGTGTATTCGTCAAAAGTTTTCGGACGAAGTGAGACCTCGATATCGTTGTCTTCTTCGGTGTATGTAGAGGTTATTATACGGTTTTCAAAATCAAATTCACTGTTATCCATATTCTACACCTCATTTCATAAGTTCTTTTAAAGCTTTGCGTATCAGCTCTTCAAGTTCAACTCCGTCGGCATATACCGCTCGCAGAGCCGATACGGCCTCGGCGCGTGAGTAGCCGAGAACGGTGAGTGCATCCTGTGCTTCCGTGAGAATGTTTTTGCTCGAGGAGGGCATCGCACTGTCTGCGAGTTTTGCGCCGGATATACTCTGAGGAAGCTCACGTGAAAGTTTATCCTTAAGCTCAAGCACGATACGCGCGGCAGTTTTAGCACCGACTCCCGATGCCTTCGAGAGCGCCTTGACGTCTTCGCTTGCAACCGTGAGCGCAAATTTCTCGGGAGTAAAATATGAGAGGACAGAAAGAGCGACTTTGGGACCTACACCCGATACGGATATAAGCAATTTAAAGGTAGATAGCTCCTCGAATGAATAGAATCCGAAAAGCTCAACGCCGTCTTCGCGAACACTCATATAAGAGTATAATTTTACCGTGGGCGGTGTCGAAACACTCAAATGAGCAGGGAGTGCGTCGTAGGTCGTCTGACTTATAGTAAGCTTGTATCCGACTCCGCCGGCATCAATAACGGCAAATCCCGGCTCGGCTGCGGCGAGTATACCCGAAATATAGTAGAACATTTTTACCTCGAAATCAGTTATTTTCTGCGGCAATAACTTTTGCCGCTTTTTTGTTTTTGTAAAGATCAAAAGCACATAGCGCAAAGAATACAACAGAGAAGAATGCGGTGCACGCCGCACCGATCACGAATTCCTTGGGCATATAACGCATCTCAAGCGTGTGCTCACCGACCGTTGTATCAAACGCCATAAGCGCATCAAGTGCTTCGTATGTCTCTACCTTCTCACCGTCGATATATACGTTCCAGCCTTTGTCGTAGGGGATCGTTGTAAGGATAGTTTCGTGGCCTTTTTCGATGTTTATAGTTCCCGTGAAGTGATCCTCTGTGTATTCACTTATTTCGAACTGTGATACGGAAAGCTTGGACATAACGTCCTTGAATGCATCGTGATCCATATAGTAGAACGCGGTGCCTCTGTTCCATACGTAGAGATCTGTCTGGTCTATAGTTATCGTGAGATTTACTGTAGAGCCTACGGGGAAACGTCCGAGCGATACTATTCTCGTTGTTTCGTTTCCGTAAAAGGTGTCATAACTTACTCCGTTAAGAGTGAGCTTTACCTGACGGGGATAGTCGCTGGGCAGGTAGAAATACACTTCCTTGTCTGTTACGGACGTGAAAGAGTAATGTATATTAGCTACCTTTGATGTGTCAACGGGAAGGTACTTTACGTGACCTGCGATATACGATACATCACAGTTTGTTGTCGTTATCTCATTTTGCTCGATCGGAACAAAAACATCGACTCCGTCGTAATCATCGAGCATAAGGTCGACAATTGAGTTTATTCTTTCAAAGGGGGTGATGAAGGTGTCTTCCTTCTTGTATTCATCCTCACCTGTTTCTTCGTTCATACCGAGCACCATACGGTAGTCTTCGATCTCGGAGCTTACGCCGTACGCGATAGAAAGTGCATAGGGATTGTTGTATGCATAAAGCTCCTCGGTCTTATGAGCGATTGAATAAAGCGGAGAAATGTCATACTCGGATATGATATACTTGATTCCGAGCAGAGAATCCGTTATAGGAGTTCCGCCGAGGTACTTAGACCAATGGGATCTTGATGCGTATCCCATATCCTTCAAGAACTGTATGGTTGATTTATTAAGTGTTGAGGTTGAGTTGGAAAGTCCTCTGAACCAAAGCGAAAATGCATCGTTTGTTTTTCTGTGATTAACCTTTTCCATTCGGTAGAAGGACGTATCATTTTCCCTTACAAGATCAACTATCGGTTGGTACTTGTTGATATAATCAAGGTAAGAGCTTCGGCTTGAATAGATAACGTCGTCTCCGAGCGATACCATATTGAGAAGTCCCGAGCAAAACAGCTCAAGACATATCAGCGACGACAGAATAACGTTTATTGCTCCCGCGCCGTTTGTTTGTATGATCGTATAAAGCAAAAGCATATACATAACGACGCATACAAGCGAGAACCAGATGCTCTCAAGGTCGGGCAGATTTTCATAGTCAAATTTTTGAACTACAAACAGGAGCACTCCGATAAACGATCCTATAGCAAGAACTGTTTTTGCCGGAGTGATGTCAAGGCTTTCGAATCCTTTGTATGCAAGCAACAGCAAGAAAAAGCAAAGCATAAAGCTGTAGCGGTGGTTTAGCCAGTTGGGGAATTGCATACCGTGCCATACAAGGTCAACAAGACTTGCGTTGAAGCTGAGAAAGAAGATGATAACGACAAACGCCGAGGATATCCTCTCGATGGCCGTGAACTTCTTTGAAATGAAGTAGACGGGAACAAGAAGAAGCGTCAGAATACCCGTATATATGAAGGGCATTCCATCGGGGCGCACCGTGTCGTATGAACCGGGGAGAAGCTTTGTCATTATATCAAGAAAATCGTAGTTTTGCGAGAGGGAGTGAGAGGGATTGGAAAAGTCATCCTTGCCGAACGAAAGCGAGTAATATGCGGGAAGGATTATTATCATAGCGATGCCGACCGCGATAAGCGAGTAAAGAGCCATACGGAGTAGCGTTTTTACAAAGTGATTCTTTTCTCCGAGGGGATTTACAGCGTCGTTCGGTGTGTTTGCAATATAGTAGTAGAAGAAATAGATCGCCACGAATATACAGGTCATATAACCGATGTAGTAGTTACTGAGTATCGAAAGTGCAAGCGTTATAACAAAGAGCTTGTACTTCTTGTACTTTATGATCTGCTCAATGCCGAGAGTTATGAGCGGAAGATATATAAGCGCGTCGATCCACATTGTATTGTGCTGCTGGACTATTGCATAGGAAGAGAGCGCGTACATAGCCGAGAATGTAATGATCATAACCTTGTTCTTTATCTTCGACGTTTTGTAAAGATAGTAACCGAACGTAAAGCCGCAAGCACCGCACTTTAAAAGGAATATGCAAAGGAGCGCATCAAGTATCTGTGTTTTCTTAAAAAGAAGTACGATAAAAGAGAAGGGACTTGCGAGGTAGTAAGCCCATATTCCCATAAATTCTCCGCCCAGAGCGCGTGAGAATGAATACAAGAAACTTCCGCCCTCGTAAACGATATTGCGCAGTCCTTCAAAGAAATAGACATACTGACCGTTGAGATCAAGCACAAGGACTGATCCGTCTCCGAATGGGTGTATCTCCATTGCAACGTACAAAAGGTACATAATGAGTGCGGGCAAAACAAACGCGAGCGCAAGAAAGGCGTTGTCGGAATTTATTAATCCTTTCTTTTTTTGCTTTTTTTCTTTTCCCGCAGTATCTGTCATTTCCGTATCAGATGTCGGTATTGTATTTTCAAGGTTATCCAATTTTGCTCTCCTCGCTTTCGGATGTAAGGATTTTTTTGACCGATTTTTCAAACTTCACGCGGTCAAGCGTAAGATCTCTTCCGCACACGCAGCATATTGCACGCACGTCGGAGCCGACACGCATTATTTTAAATTTTTTTGAACCGCAGGGGTGTGCTTTTTTCATTTCGGCAATATCTCCCTGGGCGAATTTTAATATGTTCATATATCTGTTCCCAAATTTTTTAATTAATATTAATTATACCATATTTAAACATATAAAACAATACTAAAAAATAATAAAAAGTTTTTGACTATTTTGCCGTAATATGTTATAATATAATTTGATTATGAATTTTTGGGAAGGGCGGAGCGGAAAATGATCATTTTAGGTATTGACCCCGGCATTGCGATCGTCGGCTGGGGCGTGCTTGAATATAACGGAACAAAATTTAAGATCCACGGTTTCGGATCGATCCAAACGCCCGCACACACCCCCGTTGAGGATCGTCTTTGTGCGGTTTACGAAGGTATAAAACAGCTTATCGAAAGATACAATCCTTCTGTTATGGCAATAGAGGAAATTTTTTGGAACACCAACCAAAAGACGGGAATTATTGTGTCAGAGGCAAGAGGTGTTATACTTCTTGCTGCAAGACAAAAGGGACTTGAGATATGTGAGTATACACCGCTTCAGGTCAAGAAGTCTGTTGTCGGATACGGAAGAGCAGAAAAAAAGCAGGTCATCAGTATGGTTACGACTATGCTCGGATTAAAGGATCCGCCTAAACCCGATGATACGGCAGACGCTCTTGCGCTTGCTATATGTCACGGGCACTGCGGCTCGTCAAGAATAGAAAAATACTATAACAAACAGTAAGATCCGTGCGTTGTTTACGCAAAAATTCAGTTGTATTAAAAATGCGAATTTTAAAACTTTTATGCCGATGTTGTTGCGGCAGAATGGAGAATCAGTATGTGGTGCGCAGATAATTGGAAAGATTACGAACTTCTCGATGTCTCTGACGGAGAGCGTCTTGAAAGGTGGGGGAAGTACATACTTGTCCGTCCCGATCCTCAGGTTATCTGGAACGATAAAAAGGCGCATCCGCTGTGGAAGAAGCCTGACGCGACCTATAAACGTTCAAGTGCAGGGGGCGGTGCGTGGAAGAACAGCAAACTTCCCGAACAGTGGAACATAACATACGGCGACCTCAAATTTTTGATCCGTCCTATGGGGTTTAAGCATACAGGCCTTTTTCCCGAGCAGGCGGCAAACTGGGATTGGTTTTCAAAACTTATTAAGACTTCCGGAAGGAAGATAAAGGTCCTTAATCTTTTCGCGTATACCGGCGGTGCTACGGTAGCGGCTGCAAAAGCGGGAGCGTTTGTATGTCACGTTGACGCGGCCAAGGGAATGGTTGCGCAAGCCAAAGAAAATGTTAAACTTTCGGGTCTTCCCGATGATTCGGTCAGATATATCGTTGATGACTGCAAGAAATTTGTTGAACGCGAGATAAGAAGAGGCAATAAATATGACGCAGTCATAATGGATCCGCCCTCTTACGGAAGGGGGCCGTCGGGTGAAGTGTGGAAGATCGAAGAGTGTATTGACGAACTCGTAACTCTTGCCGCTTCACTCCTCTCGGATAAGCCGTTATTCTTTCTTATAAATTCGTATACAACGGGGCTCTCCCCGCTTGCTATGAAGTATATTGCAGATATGAATATAACAGCTAATTTCGGCGGTAGATCCGAAGCTATGGAGCTTGCTCTTCCCGTAACGCAAACGGGCGGGGCATTACCTTGCGGAGCAAGTGTAAGATGGTGCGCGGCAGGTGCATCCGAAAAATAAAGATACCAATGAAAGGGTAAAAATGTCTGAGATCTATATAAAAACAGAGGATCTGTATTACAGCTACGAGGATGATGAAGGTAACAGCGTCCCGGTGCTCAACGGTGTTTCTCTTAATATAAAAAAGGGTGAATACGTCGCTCTTATAGGACATAACGGCTCGGGTAAATCTACCTTTGCTAAGCTTTTGAATATGATAATCTCTCCGACATCGGGGAAGAT
>CAYZHW010000060.1:0-8833 GCA_964478105.1 uncultured Lachnospiraceae bacterium
CCAGATCGAGGAGAGGCAGGTGGTCTCGGTGGTCATTACGTCGATGCCGCATCTGTAGTCCATCGAGAGGTTTGCGACACCGTCACCGACGAATTCGAGCACCTTGTTCTTGACAAATCCCGATGCGAAGACCGCGCCGATGATGGCTATAGCCACGTCCTGAGGGCCGACTCCCGGCTTCGGTGCGCCGGTGAGCTCAACGGCGATGACCTCGGGGTAGTCGATGTCGTATGTACGGCACAAAAGCTGCTTAACAAGCTCGGGGCCGCCCTCGCCGATAGCCATCGTACCGAGCGCGCCGTAACGCGTGTGGCTGTCAGAGCCGAGGATCATTTTGCCGCATCCGCTCTGCATCTCGCGCATAAACGCGTGGATGACCGACTGGTGCGCGGGAACGTAGATTCCGCCGTATTTTTCTGCCGCCGAGAGACCAAACATATGGTCATCCTCGTTGATCGTGCCGCCGACAGCGCAAAGGCTGTTGTGGCAGTTTGTGAGCACGTAGGGGATGGGGAATTTCTCAAGGCCCGACGCGCGTGCCGTCTGGATTATGCCGACGTATGTGATGTCGTGCGATGCCATTGCATCGAATTTTATCTTGAGCTTGCTGTCGTCGCCCGATGTGTTGTGCGCTTTGAGGATGCCCGAGGCGATAGTGCCGTCCTTTGCTCCCTCAAGCTCGGCGTCCGATGCGCCGTAGCGGCTTTTTGCGTAATTTTTGCCGTCTGCGTCTGCGTTTACCATCTCACGTCCGTCAAGCAAATACACTCCGTTTTTAATAAGTTCTACCATTTTAAGACTCCTGTTCTGCGGGGAAACCCTTTTCTCTAGAAAAGGTTTTCCCCGCGCCCCTTTCCAAAAGACTTCAAATCATATTTTATTAATTCTATTTTAGCACAGATTTTATGTCTTATCTAAAAATGTTTTAAAAGTTTTTTGGGGGTCAAGGGGGCGTTTTTTTCAAAAAAGCCCCCTTGCGCGTCCCTTATTTCGTCGGATCCAAGTATCCCCAATATGCCTTTATGTAATCTATTCCGCTCCAGAGGGTCATAACGGTCATAGCCGCCATTGTGAGATAGGAGAGGAAGAGATAATTGTACTCGGCACCGAAAAGTCCGAATACAAATCCCATTACGACGGGCTCGAGCAAGACCGTCGAGATGCATACTATCTGCGTGACCGTTTTGATCTTACCGAGCATACTTGCCGCAATTACCACGCCTGATGCAGAGTTTGCGACAAGGCGGATGGACGTGACCGCGAGCTCGCGCAGTATTACTATAGATGCCGCGACCATAAACGTGACTCTGAAGGCGTCGTTTTCGTGATACTTCGCAAGAATTGCGAGCATCGCGCCGAAAACCATAAACTTGTCGGCGAGCGGATCCATAAATTTACCGAAATCGGTAATAAGGTTATGTTTTCTGGCGATCTTGCCGTCGAGCATATCGGTCAGCGCCGTCACGATAAAGAGAAACGCCGATACGATGCGCGATACCGTGTCGTTTATCGGTAACATCATAAACACCATAAACACCGGCACAAGACAGAATCTCAGTACCGTAAGTTTGTTCGGAAGATTAAGCTTTGACATAGTTTTAACTCCTTTTATATCGGGGGATACCTTTTAGACAAAAGGTTTTTTATCTTTATTTTTGCACAGACATTACGTCTTATTAAAAACTGTTTCAAAAGTTTTTTGGGGGTCAAGGGGGCATTTTTTTTAAAAAAGCCCCCTTGTACGTCCCTTACATAACTGCGTGTCCAAACAGGTCGTAGTCGATGACTTCGTCTATCTTAACGTCAACGAAAGAGCCGGGGACGATGCGGCGAGGCGCGGTAAAATAGACTTTGCCGTCTATCTCGGGCGCGTCGGCATAGCTTCTGCCAAAATGCGCTTCGGATACGGGGTCGAAGTCCTCGACCAGCACACGAACGGTCTTTTTGAGCTGAGCATTGTTGTACGCGTCGGAGATATTCATCTGCTCCCTCATTATTATATCATATCTGTCCTGTTTTGTCTGCTCTTCTATCTGATCGGGGAGATCATACGCGGGCGTGTCTTCCTCGCGCGAGTATGTGAACGCGCCGAAGCGCTCGAACTTCGCCTCTGCGACAAAATCGCACAGCTCTTCGAAATCCGCCTCGCTCTCGCCGGGAAATCCTACGATAGCCGTCGTGCGGATAACGATGTCGGGAATATTCTCGCGAAGCTTCTTCACGACGCCGCGGATCATAGCGCTGTCTCCGTGTCTGTTCATTGCCGTAAGCATCTTATCGGAGATGTGCTGAATGGGCATATCTATGTAATTTACAATGCGCTTGTTGTCACGGATAGTCGCGATAAGCTCGTCTGTGATCTTGTCGGGATAGCAGTAGAGAAGACGTATCCACGGGATCTTGGTTTCGGCAATAAGCTCCTTTAAAAGAGATGCGAGCTTGTACTCACCGTAGATGTCAAGGCCGTAGCGCGTGGTGTCCTGCGCGACAAGGCAGAGCTCCTTGATTCCAAGCTTTTCGAGTCCCTTTGCTTCCTTTACGATATCCTTGATCTCTCTTGAGCGGAATTTTCCGCGGATAGCGGGGATAGCGCAATAGGAGCAGCGGTTGTCGCATCCTTCTGCAATTTTGAGGTATGCCGTGTACTCGGGCGTGGTGAGCACGCGGTCACCGCCGAGCTTGACGCATTCCTTATCCTCGAACGATGCGTATTTTTCCTTTTTCTCTATTGCCTTTACCGCATCTACTATATTATGTATGCTGCCAACGCCGAGAATAGCATCGACCTCGGGAAGCTCGGTAAATATCTGCTCGCGGTAGCGCTCGGTGAGACATCCCGTGACGATGATACCCTTCAGCGTGTGGTGCTTTTTGAGCCAGCCGATATCGATTATGTTGTCGATCGCCTCGGTCTTTGCGCTTTCGATAAATGCGCAGGTGTTGATGACGATGACGTCAGCTTCGGTCTCTTCGGGCGTGATCTCATATCCCGCCGCCATAAGATGGTGAAGCATTATTTCGGTGTCGCATCTGTTTTTGGGACAGCCGAGTGAAACAAATCCTACCTTCATTTTTTTACTCCGAATATAAAAAATTTTTTTGACGATAATAATACTGAATTCCAAAAGAAAGGATACTCAAAATGAATAAAATATATGCTAAACGCATCAGCGCGTTTATTTCGATTCTTGTTTTAATGCTCGTATTTGCCTCAAATGTATTTGCTATGGGACTCCCCGGTATAGTAGGGGATACGAACGACCGCAGAAATGCAAACGATGCCGATGACGGTATGTTCGACGGTGATATCACACCCTTCGACGCAGACGGCGACGATACGACCGACCTGCCCGACGGGGATAAGGATAACGGCACTACAGCCGCTCCCTCGACGACCGCCGCGCCGTCCACTACAGCTTCGCCTGCGACAACATCGCCTTTGACAGAAGACAATGACGCAAAAACGATGAGCGGTGTCTGGATAGTGATCCTTCTCATTCTCCTTGCCGCCGTGATCGTTATAATCATCGCGGCAATGACAAAGAAGAAGTAAGGAACGCCAAAGAAACTTTTTAGAAAAAGTTTCTCTGGACTCTTCAAAAACTTTCAGAGCATTTTATATAGAAAAATAATCTGACAGCCTTCCCAAAAAATAATTCAAAAGGTTTTTGGGAAGGGGCGCGGGGGAAACACTTTTTATCAAAAAGGGTTTTCCCCGCAATATTATTCATTTTCCCACGCAGAATTTGCTGAAGATCTTGGCGACAACTTCCTCACAGACACTTTTTTTGCCGACCTCGGAAAGATGCGACATAGCGCGCTCGAGGTCAACGCTGCACAGATCCTGTGTCAGGGCGTCAAGGGCACTTGCGTGTGCCAGCTTTGCCGCCTCGTATGCGCGCAAGAGCGCCGAAAACTGCCGCTCGGTGGTAATGAGCGCGTCGCGCCCGATCTCGCAGTCAGCCGAGATGAATTTCTTTTCGATAGCCGACGTAAGCGCGTCGATGCCGCGCCCGTCCTTTGCGGATATTTCTATTATTTCGCCGCCCGAGGGGAGCGAGC
The DNA here is from genome assembly GCA_964478105.1 of uncultured Lachnospiraceae bacterium. Classification (GTDB taxonomy): domain Bacteria; phylum Bacillota; class Clostridia; order Oscillospirales; family CAG-272; genus CAYZHW01. The sequence continues at coordinate 4,063 of CAYZHW010000060.1, forward strand.
TTTTATCAACAACGACATCGCCGTCGCATTTGTTTACAACAAATACGGTCGAGTCGCTCTTGTTTGCCGCACCGATCTTATCAAAGAGCAGAGCGTCTTCTTCACCGAGCTCTCTTGTGCCGTCTATCACAGCTATTACAAGCTCGGCTTCTTCCAATTTTCCGATCGCACGGTCGATACCGATGCGCTCGACTTTGTCGGTGCTCTCACGAAGTCCCGCTGTGTCAGAGAGACGAAGCGTCACGCGTCCGAGCGGCACTGTCTCCTCAAGAACGTCGCGCGTCGTACCCGCGATATCGGTGACGATGGCGGCGTCGCGCCCAACCAGTCGGTTGTAGAGCGAGCTCTTGCCCGCGTTCGTTCGCCCGACGATAGCCGTCTTTATTCCCTCGGAAATAGCGCGGCCGCATTTGTATGTGGAGAGCAGAGACTCAAGCTCTGCTACTATCTCTGCGAGCGTGTCGGTTATCTCGGACTCGGATATCTCGCCGAGGTCTTCCTCCGGGAAATCTATTCTCGCGTACATATCGGCAAGAAGCGAGGACATTTTATCATAGATCGCGTTTGCGCGCTCACCCAGCGCTTCTGCGGCAGAGCCCGAGAAGAGCTTGACTGCGGTGCTCGTTTTTGCCTCAAGAAGCGATCCGATCGCCTCTGCGCGCTCTAAGCTTATCTTACCCGAAAGAAAGGCACGGCGGGTAAATTCTCCCGCTTCTGCGGGGCGTGCGCCCGCCGAGATGAGTGCGTGCAGGACCGATTCAGTGACCTTGATGCCGCCGTGGCAGCATATTTCGACCGTGTCCTCGCCCGTAAATGAGCGGGGCGCCAAGAAGACGGTCACTATGGCGTCGTCGATGACATCTCCGTCGGGATCTGTTATTTTTCTGTAGACCGCGGTATTTGCGGGCACGTCAGAGAGAGGCTTTGATGTGACGCGGCCCGCGATCTCAACGGCTTTCTCGCCCGAGACGCGAAGCAGTGCCACTCCGCCCACTCCGTACGGTGTGGATATCGCGGCTATTGTATCGAAAATTTCAGTCATAGAGAGCACTCTTTCTCGGGAGATTTCTTTTAGGCAAAAAGAGTAGAGGCATATCGTGTGAGGAATGTATATCATATACTTGCCTCTACGCGCCTTCTGCTTCGCAGAACGCCAAAACTCTCTATAAGGGGATTCTCCCGAACCCTCTGCCAAAAACCTTTTGAAAATATTTTTATATAGTTTGCACGGATATTATATCTTTGCAAACCGCATATGATGGCGATAAGATGTAAAACACCTTTGTAGCGGCGGGCAGTGCCCGCCATTTTTGATTTTGCACGGATATTATATCTGTACGAACCGTTTGTATGGCGACCGATGGTCGCCGCTACAAATATAATTTCACATCTGTGCAAAGATGTAAAGTCCGTACAAACAATGTAGGGGCGGGCACTGCCCGTCCGATGTTTTGATTTGCACAGATGCGATATCGGTGCAAACCTCATATACGGACGACCGATGGTCGCCCCTACGGTAAGATGTGAAACCACCACTGTAGCGGCGGGCATTGCCCCCCATTTTTGATTTTTCACGGGTATTATATATTTTAGAACCGTTTTTGTGGGGACCGGTGGTCGCCGCTACAAATATAATTTCACATCTGTGTAGAAACATAAAAATTGTACAAACAATGTACCGGCGGGCACCCTTCGTCCGTTTTTTCGATTTTGTTGATCTTGTTTTTTTTGATACTTGCGCGAGAGTTCGTGCAAATATCAAAAAAGGGGAAAGGGAAGAACCTATATCCTTCCTTTTCCCTCCCTTTTGCTTTTTACTCGGCGTCTGCCGATCTCTTGTTCTGTCTTCTCTTGTCTTCAAGGAATATAACGATCTTGCGGTTGGAATCCTGGCCGACAGATGTCGTCGAAACTCCTGCGATGCCCTGGATCTCCGAGTGGATGATCCTTCTCTCGTAGGGATTCATAGGCTCGAGCGTTACGCTCTTCTTGTACTTCTGTACCTTGCCTGCCATTCTTCTTGCAAGCGCTCTGAGAGTCTCCTCTCTCTTTTCGCGGTAATTTTCGATGTCGACGGTGATCTTTACGTAATCTTCCTTCTCTTCACCGAAATGCTTTTTGTTTGCCGCGAGGTTTGCAAGATACTGGATCGAGTCGAGTGTCTCTCCGTGGTGGCCGATAAGCAATCCCGAGTTCTCGCCCGAGATGTTTATAAGCTTACCGCCGTCTTCTTTATCGGAAAGCTCGGCAACGAGGTCAAGCTCCATATTCCTTATAAGAGTGTTGATGAAATCAAGCGCGTCATCCTCACCGCCCTGCGCATAGCTTACCTTTATCTTTGCGGGTGCGGCGCCGATGCCGAGAATGCCCTTTTTGGGCAGCTCTAAAATCTCATATTCCAGTTCAACACCGACAAGCTCGGCTTCTGCTTTCGCAAGAGCCTCTTCGACGGTCTTTCCTGTATATATTATCTCTTTTTTCACTTTTTTACCCTCTTTGGTTTACTTCTTTTCGTGACGGTCGCTCTCGTCCTTGATGGGTGCCTGCTCGATCACCGAGGGCTCGGGGGTCTCTTCCTTTTCGGGAAGGGCTTTCTTGGGCTCCTCTTGCGCGGGCTTTCTCGTGTCTTCGAAATCGTCGTCATCTATGTGGTGCAGTGAGCGCACCTTGGGCTTGTTGGGGTCTCTTTCTTTTTCGCCCTTCTTCTTAGCCTTGCCTGCATATTCACGCTCAGCAGCCTTATAGTCCTCTTCTGTGAACTTGGGCGTGGGCATAAGCTTTGCAAGCACTATCTGCTTGAGCATACCGAGAAGCTGTTTGAACATCCAGTAAACGCCGATAGCCGCGGGAACCATAAAGCAGATCCACACAGACATAAGGGGCATCGAATATTCCATTATCTTCATCGACATATTGTTCTGCTGTGCCTCGTTTACCGTCGGCTGGTATGTGAACTTACGGACGATCTTTGTCGAAAGGAACGAGCAAACAAATGTAAGTATCGGTACAAGGATGAGCCAGTTGAGTGCTACCGTCGGGATCTCGGCGAGGTTGATAACGCCGAAGAGATTGAAGTTGGGAAGCTCGGAAGATGCAAGAGTAAATCCTGCCTCACGCAGAGCATCAACGCCGACGCCGCTTGTATTTACCGACGTGTCGAGCAATTTCTTTATAGGCTCTATCATCTGGATATCCTGCGAAGCCATTCTGGCGGCATCCGGAAGCTTGAAATTCTCAAGTCCGGCAAAAAATGCCTGTACAGACTCGCTTGCAAGGATCTCTCCCACCTTTGCGGTGATATCCGCGGAAACGCCGCAGACGTAACGCAAGGGATTCATAACGATGTTATAAAGGGCGATCAGGATCGGAAACTGGATAAGAAGGGGAAGGCAACCCGACGCGGGGTTGAAGTTTTCCTTCTGGTAGAGCTCCATTATCTCAGTCTGGACCTTCTGCTGCGTTACCTGGTCATTTCTTCCCGCGTATTTCTTGCGGATAGCCATTTCCTTCGGACGCAGTTTTGCCTGCTTTATGCTGTTTTTCTGCTGCTTTATGCTGAAGGGCAAAAGAAGCAACTCAACTATAAGAGCAAAAAGCAGAAGCGCAACAAGATAGTTCTGACCTATCATATTGCAGAATTTGAGTACATACCCCATAGGTATGTTGATAATATCAAAAATACTGCTCATTTAAGCTTTTTGATCCTCTCTTATATTTTTATTTCACCGACCGTCTGACCTTCTTCTCGGGCACGGGATCGTATCCCCCGCGCGAAAACGGATTGCAACGCAATACGCGCCAAAGAGTGAGAAGGGTTCCGACTATAACGCCACGTTTTTTTAATGCTTCAACAGCATAGCTTGAACATGTAGGTGTAAACCTGCACGTCGGTCTTCCTTTAAGCGGTGAAATAAATTTCTGATAAAGCTTTATCAGATATATCAGTATACTTTTCATAGCGTGAACATCTCAAGCCGAGAGACGGCGTATCCGAGTTCTTTTTTGATATCCTGCATCTTCGAGTCCACCGCGCCCTCACGGGCGGCAATGACCACAAGAAAGCCCTTTTTGAGCTCCCTCTCGGCCTCGGTGAGCCTGTATGCCTCACGGATAATTCTCTTGACTCTGTTGCGTTCGACCGCCCCGCCGATCTTTTTCGGTACGGCGATACCCACGCGGTTATGGTATTTCTTCTCGGGATCGGCACGGCGGATCTTGTCCGCGGCATAATCCTTTAAAACAAACACCGACACGTTTTTGCAAATACATCTCTTGCCCTTTTGATAGGCCTTCTGATAAAGGTGATTTTCCGTTATTGCAAGCTGCTTCAAACCAAAAACCCCCTCTGTTTCCACTTCCTACTAATTTTTGTAAAAAATAGTGTTTTTGCGCTTTAAATCAAAAACACCGACCTCTCAAAAAAACGAGACATCGGTGATTTTCATGCTGTTTTTGCGATGGCTTCGCAGGTCAGAAAATTAATATGTGAGTCTTTTTCTGCCCTTAGCGCGTCTTCTCTTCAAAACGTTTCTTCCATCTGCAGTTCTCATTCTTTTTCTGAAACCGTGTTCCTTTTTTCTCTGACGCTTTTTAGGCTGGTATGTTCTGAGCATCCTGTGCACCTCCTTAATTTTGACTCGGAAGCGTGTATTTGCATCGGTTTTTACGCTTTTGGTATAATGATACTCTATATTATAACCACATTTTTTTGCTTTTGTCAAGTCTTTTCGCATAAAATAATGAAAAAAAAAAAAAAGGCCGGAAATTAACA
>CAYZHW010000061.1:0-8818 GCA_964478105.1 uncultured Lachnospiraceae bacterium
TCGCCAGCACTGTGCGGATCAGCGGATTCTGGGCAATCAGGTTCTCCTGCATCCGGCCGCATCGGCTTTGACGCGGGCGGAAGCGACCGCAAGGTCAGCGCGGTCATCGACGGTAAGAGCGTTTACTCCGAAGAGGTCGTATGGTTCCCGAAGACAAATTCCGACCCTATGTATCACTATGAGGGTATAAAAGCGGCAATGAAGACGGCGGCATCCCATATGCCCCGCGTTGACGGTATCGGCGTTTCCTCGGCGGGCGTGTATGTTGACAACAAGATAATGGTCGCATCGCTCTTCCTGAAAGTTTCGGATGAAGATTTTGAAAAGCACGTAAAGCATATGTACACAGACATCGCCGCAGAGCTCGGGCACGAGCTCGGATGCAATATTCCGATCGAGGTCGCAAACGACGGTGACGTCACCGCGCTTGCGGGTGCGATGAGCCTTGAAGCGGGTGGTGTGCTCGGCATCGCAATGGGCACAAGCGAAGCGGGCGGATACGTCGACCTCTCGGGCAACATTACAGGCTGGCTTAACGAGCTTGCTTTCGTTCCCGTTGATTTCAACCGTAGCGCAATGGTCGACGAATGGTCGGGCGACTACGGCTGCGGAGTAAAATATTTCTCTCAGGATGCCGTCATCAAACTCGCACCCGCGGCGGGCATAGAGCTTGACGAAAGCCTCTCCCCCGCAGATAAGCTCAAGGTCGTTCAAGAGAAGATGCTCGAAGGGCACGAGGGTGCCGCGAAGATATATGAGACCATCGGCGTTTATTTCGGATATGCCATCGCTTACTATGCAATGTTTTATGATATAGAGCACGTGCTCCTCTTGGGACGCGTATCCTCAGGCAAGGGTGGAGACATTATGCTTGAGTTTACAAAGAAAACGCTTGAACTTGAGTTTCCCGAACTCGCAGAAAAGATCTCGGTATCGCTCCCCGACGAGAAGAGCCGTCGCGTAGGCCAGTCGGTCGCCGCCGCCAGCCTTCCGAAAGTGAAATAAAGTAAATATATCTTCCAACACGTTGGAAACACTGGAAATCAAGCCGTTTCGCCCCCTTAAATTGGAGGGGCGGGACGGCTTTACTTTCACTTTTTATTCGGCTATAATGGACATAATGAACACGACGAAAGGAGACTTCACCGTGAAAAGATCAGTCAAGTTTTTTGCGACAGCTCTGCTCGTCATCTTTGTTATCATCACACTCTCCCCACTCTCCGCCGCCGACTATCGGGCGGGGGCAAACGCCGCCTCGGATGCGTACAAGGCGGGAAAATATTACGACAATTTATCAAAAGTCCCTCTTACGGGCGACGGTGTCACCGACGCGCTCGCCGTAGCGCTCTCACAGCTCGGATATCAGGAAGGCAATTCGCTCGCTCAGCTCGACGGTACGACTCCGACCGCGGGCAACTTCACCGAATATAATTACAATATGGGTGACTTCGGTATCGGCTACGGCGGACTCGAATACCACTGGTGCGCCTCATTTGTTTCGTTCTGTCTCTATCAGAGCCGATGCCACGACTACGGCGATTTTTTTGACTGCGCACGATACCACTTGGACGAGCCCGAGTACATATGGCGCGAGATAAGCTGTCAGTATTGGACCTACGCGCTAAGGCTGGCAAACAGATTTTACGATTCCGAATACTTCGGCGGAAATCACACGCCAAGCTCGGGAGATCTCATATTTTTCACTCGCGACGGCAAAACGGCATCGCACATCGGAATAGTCCTCTACACCGAGGGAAACACGGTATATACGGTAGAGGGAAACACGAGCTCAGCGTCTAAGCTTGAAATAAACGGCGGCGGTGTCTATGTAAAAAACTACAAAAAGACAAGCTCGCAGATACTCGGCTTCGGTGTCCTTCCTTACAAGCGGGATGACAGCGTAAAAAAGATCGACTATTCGGGGAACGATCCCACCGCGGGATACTACACCTCAAAGGGTGTAAAATATCTCTACACCGACCCGTACGCCACCACTCGTGCAGAGATAAATTTGCCGAAATACACGATGTTCTACGTTGACAGAGTCGCCTCGGGAAAAGGGCTGTCCGCGGTGCTTGAGTGCAGATACAACGGTGTTACCTACTACATAAAAAATAACACCGACAGGATATATCAGATAACGCGCGAAGAGGATACCCCCCTTCCCGACACAACAGCAGAAGAGACAACAGAGATAAAATCGGTCGAGTTCGCCCCGCCGCTTATTGAAGAAGCACCCGCGATCGTAACCGAAACACTCCCCGAAACAGTATCGGTCTCACCCGAAACAAGTATCGTTCCCGAAACAACTGCCGCCCCCGAGACAGCGCAACCCCAAAAGGTAATAAAGGATTCGTCTCCCGTTGTCTCGACGGTAGCCGCCTGCGCACTTGCCTCTACTCTTGCGGGCGCTATATACTTTGTTAGAAAAGAAGACCAATAAACTCTTGCATTTTTTTCCTATTTGATTTATAATGAACTTGCACTATACCCGAACTTATCGGGACAGTAGCAGGAGGAATTTAATATGAAACAAGCAAACAAAAAAATGTCGACCAGAACTATGGTCCTCGGTGCGATGTTGACAGCGCTGGTAATAGTCTTCCAGCTCATCGGCTCGGTCATTAAACTCGGACCGTTTTCCGTATCGTTGGTGCTTATGCCAATCGTTATCGGTGCCGCGATCTGCGGACCGCTCATAGGTGCGTGGCTCGGATTTGTATTCGGCGCCGTGGTACTTTTCAGCGGAGATGCGGCTTGGTTCTTATCGATCAGCATTCCGGGCACTATAATCACCGTAATGGCAAAAGGAATCTTGTGCGGTCTCGTCGCGGGACTTGTATATGAACTTTTGAAAAAAGTAAACAGCTATGTTGCCGCAGTAACGTCCGCAGTTCTCTGCCCAATCGTAAATTCGGGAGTGTTTGCTCTCGGATGCCTTCTCTTCTTCTACAAAAGCGTTGCAGAAGCCGGCATTGCGGAAGGATACAGCAGCGGTCTGTCCTATATCTTTATCGGAATGATAGGCGGAAATTTCATTTTTGAAATGCTCCTTAACATAATTCTCTGCCCCGTCATCGTAATGCTTATCGATTTAGTGAAAAGGAAAAAATTATGATCTTAACCATTGGCATAGGCAATACATATACGAGCATCGGCTGTGCAAGCGAGAACGGAATAGAATATTCGTCCCAGCTTCCCACATATCACAGCGAAACCAAGCACGGATACGCAATAAAGCTAAAGCAGCTTCTTGATATAATCGGCATTTGTGCAAACTCGATCGAAGGAGCAATAATCTCCTCGGTCGTTCCATCGCTTACCGCCATCGTGCGCGATGCCATAAAGTTAATAGCCAACATCGAGCCTCTCATCGTCGGAGCTGGCGTGAAGACAGGACTTCACATTGCCACCGACGATCCCGGCACGGTAGCAAGCGACCTTGTCGCCAACTCTGTCGCCGCCAAGGAGAACTATCCCCTGCCCGCTATCGTAGTGGATATGGGCACGGCAACGACCATTATGGCGGTGGATGATACGGGCAGATATATCGGCGGAGCAATACTACCCGGCGCGGGAATATCGCTCGGTGCACTTGAGAGTGAAGCTTCGCTTTTGCCAAATGTCGACATAACAGCACCAAAAAAGGCAATATCGGCATCGACTGCCGAATGTATGAGATCGGGCATTATCTACGGTGCCGCAGGCGCGGTCGACGGTGTACTTGACAGATTTGAAGAAGAAATGAAAGAAAAGCCTAAGACGGTGATCCTCACAGGTGAGCTTGCACCTCTTTTCAAAGCGTATATCAAGCACGAAGTAGTGCACGACGAGCACCTATGCTTAAAAGGTCTTGCTCTTATCCACAAGAAAAACAAAAAATAAGCTCCCCAATATTGCAGAAATTATACTCAAAGTACAAAAGTGCCGCAAAATGCGGCACTTTTTGCATATTTGTTCACATTGACAAAGACAATATGTAATGTTATACTGAAAAAGTAAATAAGTCTATACAACAAGGAGGCAACTATGGCAAACGTATGTGTTATCACGGGCGGCGGAAGCGGAATGGGTCTTGCTGCCGCAAAGTTTATGCCCAAGGACAAAATAATCATTCTCTCCGGCAGAACACTCAAAAAGCTTGAAGGCGCGATAAACGAGCTTGCCGAACTCGGCTACAAGGCGTACGCCAAGACCTGCGATACCTCTGACCGCGAAAGTGTAAAAGAGCTTGTTAAGTTCGCGTGCGAAAAAGGCGAAGTGAAGAATGTTATCAATTCTGCAGGGCTTTCGCCCGCTATGTCGGAAGGCGAGACGATACTCAAGGTCAACGCCCTCGGAACGGTCTACATCAATCAAGAGTTTTCCAAAGTGATGAAGCCGGGCAGCGTTATCGTCGACGTTTCTTCGAACTCGGCGTACGTACTTCCCTCTTTTCTTATCAACAAAAAGATCTACGCACTTGCAGAGACAGATGAAAAGAAATTCGTTGAAAAGCTCCTAAAGAAGAGCAATCTCGCAAAGGGTGACTACCAGCGCGCAGGATTCGCATATTCCCTCTCCAAAAACTTCGTCGTTTGGTACGCTCAAAAGTGCGCATTTGAGTACGGTCTTAAGGGTATTCGCGTATGCTCGCTCAGCCCCGGACTTATCGCGACCGATATGGGCAACCTCGAGGCAAAGGAAGGCGGAATGCTTATTCCTATGTCAGCAGAGGAAAGAATGGGCAAACCCGAGGAGCTCGGCTTTGCACTTGCAACCGTTGCAGATGAACGCAACGGCTACCTCGCAGGCGTTGATGTGCTCGTTGACGGCGGAAGCACAAACGGTATGAAAGAATTTAAGAAAAAGAAAAAATAAGCAAAAAAGAAGCGGGATCAATACCGCTTCTTTTCGTTTTATTCAAGTTCAAATGCGCCTGTATAGAGCTGATAATACTGTCCCTTTTGAGCTATAAGATCGTCGTGGCTTCCGCGCTCGATTATGCGTCCCTTCTCAAGGACCATAATAACGTCGGAATTCTTTACGGTCGAAAGTCTGTGCGCAATAACAAAGACGGTGCGTCCTTCCATAAGCTTATCCATACCGCGCGCAACTATTTGCTCCGTTCTCGTATCTATCGACGAGGTCGCCTCGTCGAGTATCATTACGGGCGGGTCTGCCACAGCCGCTCTTGCTATCGCGAGAAGCTGGCGCTGTCCCTGCGAGAGGTTCTCGCCGTTGTTTGTGAGCAACGTCTCATAGCCGTTGGGAAGACGCGTCACAAAATCATCCGCGCCCGCAAGGCGAGCCGCCGCGATACATTCTTCGGCGGTCGCGTCAAGCTTTCCGTATCGGATAGTGTCCATAACGGTTCCCGTAAAAAGGTTAGTATCCTGAAGAACGATACCGAGCGAACGGCGTAGGTCGTTCTTTTTTATTTTGTTGATATTGATACCGTCGTAACGGATCTTTCCGTCCTCGATATCGTAGAATCTGTTGAGCAGGTTTGTAATGGTCGTCTTGCCCGCGCCCGTAGCGCCGACAAACGCCACCTTCTGTCCCGGCTTTGCGTAAAGCGTGACATCGTGGAGTATCGTCTTGCCCTCTTCGTAGGCAAAATCGACCGATTCCATCCGAACGTCTCCTTCAAGGAGCGTATACGTGACCGTTCCGTCGCCGTGAGGATGCTTCCACGCCCACATTCCCGTGTGCTCGGCAGTCTCGGTAACAGTTTTGTTCGCGTCAAGCTTTGCATTGACAAGAGTGACATACCCCTCGTCAGCCTCGGGAACCTGATCTATGAGCGAAAAGATACGCTCGGCACCCGCGACCGCCATAGCGATCGAGTTTATCTGCTGGGCTACTGTGTTTACATTACCTGTGAACTGCTTTGCCATATTGAGGAAGGGGATCATAACGTCAATGGTGAGCACACCTACCGATCCTGCGATAAGTGCGGAAAAGCTGATGTTCGGGATGCCCGAAAGAAGTATCACGCCGCCCACCGTGGCGATTATAACATAAAGTATGTTTCCGATATTACCGATGATGGGGCCGAGCACGTTTGCGTATGCGTGCGCTCTGAAATTATCCTCGTAGAGCTCGGCGTTGATCTTATCAAAATCATTCATACACGCGCTCTCGCGGTTGAAGACCTTGACGACCTTCTGACCGTTCATCATCTCCTGAACAAAGCCCTCGGCTTTACCCATAGAGCGCTGCTGTCTCATAAAGAACTTGGCAGATCCGCCGCCGACCTTTTTGCTCACAAAGAGCATCGCGACGACACCGAGAAGTACAACGAGCGTCATCCATACGCTGTAATATACCATAATGCAGAACACGCACGCCAAGAGTATGCCCGACTGTATAAGTGCGGGGAGCGCCTGCGATACGAGCTGACGGAGCGCATCGATATCGTTGGTGTAACGGCTCATTATATCGCCGTGCTTGTTTGTGTCGAAATATTTTATGGGAAGCGTTTGCATCTTCTCAAACATCGCGCGGCGCATCTTGTTAAGAAAGCCCTGAGTGATGTACGCGCCGAGCTGATTGGACGAAAAGATAGCGATAAGTGCGATCACGTAGAAAGTAGCAAGTATCACGACCTTCGGCATTATCACCTTGGATGCCCCTGCCCAGTCACCTGTCAAATACCATTCTTGTATGTCTGCTATGACCTGCTGTTGGAAGACTGCGGGAAGTGCCGATGTGACCGCGGTAATTACAATGCAGAGTACGACCAGCGGGACAAGCACGGGATAGAACTTAAAGAGCATACCGACGACGCGGAATATACCGCTCTTCTTTTTTGTCTCAGTTTTCTTCATTCTCGTCCCCTCCCTTCGTCTGCTGCTCATAGATCTCGCGGTATATCTCGCTCTTTTGCATAAGAGTATTGTGGTCTCCCGACGCCGAGATCTTTCCGTTTTCCATAACGATGATAAGATCCGCGTGCTCGACCGACGAGATACGCTGTGCTATGATTATCTTTGTTGTTTCGGGGATAAACTCGGCAAAGCCGCGCCTGATAAGCGCGTCGGTCTTAGTGTCGACCGCGCTTGTCGAGTCATCGAGAATAAGTATCTTCGGACGGGAAAGGAGCGCGCGGGCAATACAAAGACGTTGCTTCTGACCGCCCGATACGTTCGTTCCGCCCTGCTCTATGTATGTATCATATTTGTCGGGGAATGAATCAACGAACTCGTGCGCGCAGGCAAGCTTGCACGCCTCTATCATCTCTTCGTCGGTGGCATCGGGATTACCCCAGCGCAAATTTTCCTTTATCGTGCCCGAGAAGAGCAGATTCTTCTGCAATACCATAGCAACGTTGTCACGAAGCGTAGTAAGATCGTAATCTCTTACATCAACACCGCCGACCTTGACGCATCCCTCGCTTACGTCGTAAAGACGCGGGATGAGCTGGACGAGCGAAGATTTACTCGAACCCGTACCGCCGAGAATACCGACCGTCATACCCGATTCTATGTGGATATCAACATCCGAGAGCGCCGCCCTCTTTGACTTTTCCGAATACTTGAAGCTCACGCCCTCGAAATCTATCGAACCGTCCTTTACCTCATATACGGGAGATGCGGGATTTTTCAAGGTAGACTCCTCACAGAGCACCTCGTCGATACGCTTCATAGATTCGAGCGACATAGTTATCATAACGTATATCATCGAAAGCATCATAAGCGAAAAGAGTATCTGCACGCCGTAGGTAAGCATTGCCGAAAGCTGTCCGACATCGATAGTCGAACCCATACCCGTGATGATAAGCTTCGAGCCGACAGTGAGGATAAAGATCATATTAAAATACATACACGCTTGCATAAGCGGGTTGTTAAGCGCAACGATGCGCTCCGCCTTTGTGAAATCACGGCAGATATTGTCTGCAGCCGCACCGAACTTTTCTTTCTCGTACTCCTCGCGCGAAAAGCCCTTGACAACACGCATAGCACGCACATTCTCTTCGATAGACTCGTTGAGCTTATCGTACTTTTTGAACACGCGGCGGAATGCGGGCATCGCAAATCTCGCCACAAGCAAAAGTCCCGTAACGAGCACAGGAACGACAACAACAAAAGTCGTCGCAAGCGTTCCGCCCATAATAAAGGCCATTATGACCGCAAAAACGAACATAAGGGGCGCGCGGATAGCTGTTCTTATTACCATCATATAGGACATCTGCACGTTGGAAACGTCTGTGGTAAGTCTTGTCACAAGAGACGAGGACGAAAACTTGTCGATATTTGCAAACGAATACCCCTGGATCTTCGAAAACATCTCACCGCGCAGGTTTTTCGCAAATCCCGCCGCAGCCTTCGCGCTCATATAACCCGCAAGACCGCCGCAGCAGAGCGAAACCAACGCCATAACGATAAGAGCAAGTCCGATAGAAAGCAGACTCTTCATCTCGATACCGAGCTTAAGATTGTTAACAAGCTCTGCCGTGATAAACGGAATAAAACATTCGATTATAACTTCAAAGACGATAAACAAGAAACTGAGAAAGGACGGAAGCTTATATTCACGCACACACGACAGCATTCTTCTTATCACATATATCACTCTCCTTTTTTGTACTATTACAAATAATCAGTATACCACATTTAAAAATTCATCTCAATACTATTTTGTTAATTTTTTGTACGGGCATAAAAAAGCCACCCCGAGGGGTGGTTTTACTTTTTCATATTCACTTGCACTTTCTTATAAAGAACGAATCGTGATCCAGTTCATCGCGGTTCAATACAAACAGTTTTTTCGTACCGACTTTATCCTCAAAGGTAAAAACGATCAATTCTCCCTCACGGTGAATACCTGTTATTTT
>CAYZHW010000062.1:0-1766 GCA_964478105.1 uncultured Lachnospiraceae bacterium
CTCACCGTCAACAGTAACTTTCCACGAAAGACCGTCAACACCCATTCCCGCAATAAGCTCGGGACAAAGCGCAAATTGCATAAACTTGTGCGAATTGTTTGCCGCATAGGTCTTTGCAGTTGAGTCAGCGTAGCCGTAGATCGTAAAGGAAGAGGGAGTACCATAGAACACCGAGCTATAGAAATATGTATTTCTTCCGTACACTATAGCCTTTTCAAGAGAAGAACAGCCCGAGAATGCACCGTTCTGGATACTTGTTATATTTGCCGGAATTATGATGACCGTAAGAGAAGAACAATTTGCAAACGTATAGCTTTCTATCGAAGTCACCTTTTGCGGAATGGTTATACTCTTAAGAGAAGAACAACCGGAAAAGGCATATTGGCCTATGGAAGTAACGCTCTCGGGAATAACTACCTTTGTAAGCGATGAACAACCATCAAATGCATATGGCTCTATTGTAGTTAAAGAGCTACCTATCTCCACACTTCTAAGAGAATTGCATCCGTAAAACATATTGCTTGTCAAAGTCTTAATTCCGTTTCCTACAACCACAGTCTCAAGTCCAATGCAGCCCTCAAACACGTTGGCTCCAAGAAATGTAATACTATCCCCGATAACGACATTTTTAAGGGAAGAACACCCCCTAAATGCATAATAATTTATACTTTTTATACTGCCGGGAAATTCTATGTTTTCAAGAGAAGAACAGCCGTAAAAAAGGCTATTGCTTATTGATTCAAGTTTATCTCCCAGCGTAATCTTCTTCAAATTGCTGCAATTATAAAATGCCGATGTTCCTACACTTGTCACGCCATCAGGTAAAACAATCCCTTCAAGCGAAACACAGTCGGAAAACGCACTGCTGCCTACACTCTGTAAGCCGATACCAAAGGTAATGTTTTTAAGAAGCGGGCAATCACCAAACGACCTGATACCCAACGCTTTAACGTTATCTCCAAGCTTTACACTCTCAAGATAAACACATCCTTCAAATGCATAACCGCCTATCTCTGTCACACTGTCTGGTACGCTATACTCGGCATTCATCTTTGCTATCGGATAGCGCACCAATACGGTCTTGTCTTTATTATAAAGAACGCCTTCATCGCTCGAATATACCGTATTAGCCGAATCGACCGTAATTTTTTCAAGCGAATAAGCTCCTTCAAAAGCACTGTTCGAGATTGAAGCCACACCCTTAGGAATGTTTATCGAATCGAGCAAATTGCAATTCCATAAAATACAAAAACCTATCTTCTGTACGCTATCGGATATACTTATACTCTCAAGGTTATAGCAATCATAAAAAGCACAATCACCTATTGATGATACTCCATCCTTTATCTCGACCGACTTTATCAAATGACGGTGATCATACCAAGGCGCATATGTAGGATTATAACTATAACTGGATGTCCAATTCCACATTGCTGAAGTGCCTACTACAGGATAAATTACAAGTTTACCTTCATCTGTAAGCTCCCACAAAAGCGCATCTCCGCATTCGCCCATATTTATAAGCAAGAATACAATGGAATTATCATTTGCATAAGTATAAGCCGTAGAATCTGCATATCCATAAAGTGTTGTGTCACTCGGAAAAACATTCTTTCCCAACGTCACATCACGCGAATATACAAATACTTTTTCAAGGTCATAGCAACCACTAAATGCATAATCACCTATGCTTGTTACGCTGTCGGGAATAGTCACGCTTGTAAGTGAACTGCAACCACTAAATGCATAATTACCTATGCTTGTAA
>CAYZHW010000062.1:1866-8698 GCA_964478105.1 uncultured Lachnospiraceae bacterium
CGCCATCGGGAAGAACCACACTTTCGAGCGAACGGCAACCACTAAATGCATAATTACCTATGCTTGTAACGCCATCGGGAAGAACCACACTTTCGAGCGAACGGCAACCACTAAATGCATAATTTCCTATGCTTGTGAGTCCCGCAGGAAGATCCAAAAGTTTTATTTCGCCATCATAACTGTTCCAAGACGGATTCATTTCGGACAATGCCCACATATCGCCGGAGCCCAATATCTCAAGTGTGCCGTCATCATAAAAGACCCAAGTAAGAGAGTCGCCGCACTCGCCGTAATCGACTATTGTCCGCATAACAAGAGGAATAAACTCATATCCGTTTTCATATGAATAATAGTTTGCTGTAGAATAATAGAACCCGCGAACGGAAAACTCTGAAGATGCCCCGTCGAATATTTTTTCTCCAAAAGAATCCGCGTCCGAACTCGAATAAAATGTAGCTTCTTTCAGTGCGGAACATCCGGAAAAGGCAGAATCGCCTATGGTTGTAACAGTCGTTCCCACAATAACGCTCTCAAGAGAAGTACAACCCGAGAAAGCACACTTGCCCACACTTGTTGTACCGCGAAGCATAACACGGCTAAGCGATGTGCAACCCGAAAAAGCATATTCTCCGATAGTTTTTGCCGAAGAAGGTATCCTTACCGTTTCAAGAGAAGTACATCCGTAAAAAGCATATGCTCCTATACTGTCTATTCCTGCATCTACCGTAACACGCTTGATATCTTCTCTGTACTCATACCAAGGAGCGGGAGTTTCTGCAGAATAGTCATCCATTGCATCAGTTCCCCAGACGATAAAATCGCCGTTTTCATAAAGGTTCCAAGTAGAGTATGTTCCAAAACGACCCCATACCACCGGTTCATTATCCATCAAAGGAACAAATGGGATTTCTTCACGGGCAGCATAAGAATCTGTAGTAGAATTCATATATCCGTATAAAACGAGTTCCTTCGAACAGCTATCAAAGTGTCCGGAGCTGGAATAAGTGAGATTTGATGAATACACTTTCACTTCACAAAGAGCAGTGCAACCATAAAAGGCACCGCTGTCAATACTCTCCACACTGTTACCGATAGTCACGCTTATAAGCGACCGGCAATACCTAAATGCATTCATACCTATGCTTGTTACACTGTCGGGGATAATAATACTTGTGAGTGAACTACAATAGTTAAATGCATAATTACCTATGCTTGTTACGCTGTCGGGGATAATAATACTTGTGAGTGAACTACAATAGTAAAATGCATAATTTCCTATGCTTGTTACGCCGTCAGGGACAGTAATACTTGTAAGCGAACTGCAACCACTAAA
Organism: uncultured Lachnospiraceae bacterium; assembly: GCA_964478105.1. GTDB lineage: Bacteria > Bacillota > Clostridia > Oscillospirales > CAG-272 > CAYZHW01. Next base: position 3,200 of record CAYZHW010000062.1, read on the forward strand.
TGCATAATTGCCTATAGTTGTAACACCCGACTCAATTATTACTTTTCCTATCGAATTAGAATATTCTGACCAAGGGCTGCTAATGTAATATGAAAAATCCGTCATAGCACCGTTACCGGATATAGTAAGCGTTTGGGCAAAAGCATCAAATACCCAAGTAAGATTATCTCCGCAAGTTCCGCTGACCACGAGATTTTCTTCAGATGCAACCTTTAGCTCGTATGTGCCATTCGCAGTAGCGCTTCCGGCATTTTTATCCCAGTCGTTTCCTTTTTTGATTAATATCCATTGTCCCCTTGAACCTTTGAAATTGATAGTCTCAAGTAAAGTACAACCGGAAAAAGCATTAGATCCAATAGTTGTCACATTTGTCGGGATATCAACATTTCCGAGAGATGTACAACCGTAAAACGCATAATTTCCTATATTAGTTACACTGCTGGGCATTATTACATTTTCGAGTGAAGTAAATTCGTAGAATGCATATGCACCTATACTTGCAACACCATTTTCCATTACAACATTTTTTATTGAACCGCATACTTGGTGCCATGGTACAGCAGATGCATAAGACCAATATTCCATTTCTCCCGTGCCCGATACAGTAAGTGTATCTGTCTCTTTATCGATCACGTAAGAGAGATTGGCACCGCAAGTTCCTTTCAAAAAAACAACATCAAATGATGAATAACTGTGCCAATAATCACCCTTTGATATATTTGACCACTCTGAATTTGTTCCGTCGTAATATAAGCAATCAAGCGATTGGCAATAAGAAAATGCATTTTCGCCTATGCTTCTTACGCCATTTGGAACTTTCAAATTCTCAAGCGACAAACAATAATAGAAAGCACGATAACCTATATTCTCAATGCTGTCAGAAAGAGTCACACTTTGTAGTGAAGTGCAGTGCGAAAATGTAGAGCTTTGTATATACTTAACACCGTCAGGTATAACCATACTCGAAAGTTCGTGGCAAGCATAAAATGCGCGATACCCTATAGACGTGACCCCGCTGGGAATATCTACGCTTGTAAGCTTTGAGCATCCTTCAAAAGCAGAATCACCTATCGTTGTTAAACCCGTGGGTAAATACAAAATTTCAAGATTATTACATTGATAAAATGTATAGTCATCTATTTTTGCAACTCCACTTCCGAGGTGCGCGCTCGCAAGGTCATTGCAATTATAAAATGCATATTCACCAATGCTCTCAACACTGTCTGGAACAGTCACACTCAATAGTGAGCTACAATCGTAGAATATATGATTTCCTATACTCTTAACTTTTTCGCCGATAGTCAAATTTTCAAGTTTTGTACAACCATAAAAAGCATATGCCCCTATGCTTGTTACGCTGTCTGGAATATCTACATTTACAAGTGAGCTACAACTGTAGAATGCATGATCTCCTATAATCTCAACTTTTTCGCCGATAGTCAAATTTTCAAGTTTTGTACAACCATAAAAAGCATATGCCCCTATGCTTGTTACGCTGTCTGGAATACCTACATTTACAAGTGAGCTACAACTGTAAAATACGGATTGTCCTATGCTCTCAATACTGTCGGGAATAATCACATTTTTAAGAGCTACACAACCTATAAATGCTCTGTCACCTATATTCACAACTCCGGGTTGAATAATCACATATTCAATAGCCTTACAATAACTATCCCACGGCACAGTTGGTCCCAATAAGCTTCCTGTCCAATTTGTCATTTTTCCCGCACCTGTAATCGTAAGTGTGCGTGTGTTGTGATCTATATCATAGGAGAGACCTTCGCCGCACGTACCTTTCAAGCATACGATATTATAACTCGAAGCATAATCCCAATCTTCATTTTTCGACACTGATGCCCATTCATCATTTGTTCCATCGTAATATACGTATTCTAGTAAGGAACAATATGAAAAAACAGAGTTTCCTATGTTTTTAACACTGTTTGATATAATAACCTTTTCGAGAACGGGATAATTATAAAATGCACCGGATCCTATGCTGGTTACGCCTTCTTCGATTACAACTTCTTTTATCTGCTTTCGATAAGCATACCATGGCACATCCGATGAATTTGACCAATCATCCATATTTCCTGTACCACGTATATTTAAAGTTACTGAACTGGTAGTATATGTAAGCGACCATTTCAGGTTATCCCCACAGCTTGCTGCGCTTGCAGACAGACACGCAATACTTACAAGTACAACAACAATTGCCGCGAAAATCAAAAGCTTCTTTTTCATAGTGTACCTCCGCTTTTCAATATATTTTGGAATAAAAAAGGCGCACGACCGAAGCCATGCACCAAAAAACACACAACTCCGATTGCTGCGACACAATTCTTTTCACTCTGCATACGAGAACGCGAAAAAAGGAGAATGTGTTTTTATACAAAAAATAAAAACACTTCCCGTATACAGAAAAAATATTGAATTGTGTCGCAAGTATATTATACCATTCATTCTTTCACATTGCAATATTTTTCAAAAAAAATCACCCCTTGCGGGGTGATTCTGTGTTATTTTTCGGATAATTTCTGTGCGCGGACGTCTGTGCCAACAAACAAGAGGACTCTGTACTCGCCGAGCAAACGGCTGGTTATTCTGTCCCAATACTTTGCGCGAAGGTCGTTCGGAGTGAGGTTGGTGCTCACAATGGTCGACTTCTTTTTATTTATCCTCATATTTATTATATCGTACAAACACGAAACAGTAAACTGATTCGACATCTCGCATCCAAGATCGTCGACAATAAGCAGATCGCAATCATAATATCTATCGGTCTCGCCGTCCGAGCCGCCCTTGAAGCGTTCGTGCTCAAAATCACTTATCAGTTTTATCGCGCTGACATACTGCACGTCGTACCCGCGCTCGATGAGCCGTCTTGCAACCGCGCTCGAGAGGTGCGTTTTTCCGAGCCCCGTACCGCCGAACATAATAACGTTCTGCGCGATCTCAGCGTCAAAGCTCTCTGCGTATTCCTTCAAGGCATCGTACACGTATTTCATCTTCTCATACGTGTCACGGTCCTTTTTATAGTAATCAAGCGAAAAGGTCTCAAAGGTCTGCGTCTCAATGAGCGAGCCAAATCCCGAGCTCTCAAGTCCTGCACGGACCAGCTTTTCTCTCATACAAGAGCACATTTTGCCGTCGACAAAGCCGCTGTCACTGCACTTGTCGCACTCGTATTTAACCTCGGTATAATCGGCGCTATAGCCATTGGCAGTAAGAAATTTCGCTCTCGCGTCACGAAGCGCCTTATTCTCGGCTTTTATTTCGGCAAGGCGCGCATCAAGCCCGTTCTTCCCTTTCATTGCCGCCGCAAAAACGGCAGGCCCCGTCTTTGCTATCGCCGCATCGATATCGGCAAGCTCGGGGAAACGCGCGTGGAGCTCGGCTCTTCTTGCTTCAGCCGCCTCTCTTGCCTCCAGATATTTGCTATTGTACTCCTCGCGGATGCGTCTGTAGTTCTCTTTATTAAATGCCATACACGACCCTTCCTTTCGGATTTACTTTGAATAGCTGCGGCGAAGTGCCGCTTCAAATACGTCATCGGTATTGAAACTGCCGGGAGTAGACTCGTCCTTTTTCTTTTTATATTCGGCAAGTCCCGCATCAACGTCGGAAAGTGTCTTGTATCCCTCATTGTGCCATCTCTCAAGCACAGCAGAGGCATAACTTACCGACGGTTCATTTATGTTGTTTATCGTTATCTCGTATGCTCTTTCGACCACGTCGAAAGCAAAATTCCATTCGGAAAACCACTTTGAAATACAGGTCTTTTCCTTTGAAGTCAGTGCGCGGCTCTTCATACCGAACAGATCGCGTACCTTTTTCTCATTCTTTTCATATGCGTCGAGATCCTTGAAATACTGTTCAAGCTGTGCGGGTGTCTCCACCTCGCTCGCGTAAAGCGAAAATGCCATACGCTCGATATATTTAAGCGATTTCTTTCCCTTTTCGGCGCAGTGCGCGAAAAGCATAAGTATGTACTCACCGTCAAGCGAGAGATAGTCGAGCAATCCGAGCAAAATGTTTATCTCCATAGTGTTGAACATTTTGCCAAGCGCTTGCTGACACATATCTATAAGCTTGTTCGCATCTTTACGCCGTGTAAGAAGGGCCTCGATCTCGTCGCTGGTATACTGCGGAAGCTCGTCAGCCGAGACGATCTTTCTTTCCTCTTCTTTAGCAGATGCGACAGGGAGATCGACCTTCTTCTCCTCGTCATCAAAGACAAGTACGCCTGCACCGCGCCAAAAACCGATAGCGGCATCAAGCTCGGCGCGCGTCACTCCCGCGCGAAGCGCAAGCCCATCTGCGGCGGATTCAAAGTCGACCTGACAAAGCGGATCGGATGCGATGATAAACAATATCTTCAGATCCTTTTTGGTGGCACGGTCTGCCTTATTTATAAGTGCCGCGGGCAGCGTCAACACGCCCTCGGAATAGTCAAATCTAAGCTTCATACCGAGCCTCCTTTCTGTCATTTTTCAACCTTGGCTTTTTCGGCGGATTTGATCTTATAACAAAGCGTCATAAGCGAGTCGCCCATATGTACGTTTTCGATAGGCTTTCCTATCGTGCTCTTTGCAAGCTCCGCACCCGTAAAATTCCAAATGCCCTTTATGTTTGTCTTAGACAGACGCTTTGCAATATCATATGCACAGTCACGCGGCATAGTAAGCACAACGATATCGACCTTGTTTTCTTCGCAATACTTCTCAAGGTCTGCCATATCATATACAAAGATATCGTCAAACTTTTTGCCGACAAGCCCCTTGTCAACGTCAAAGAGAGCGGTCAACGTCATTCCGCGGTTCACGAATATCTTGCTGCGTGCAAGCGCGCGGCCGAGATTACCCGTACCGATTATAACGGCGTTATAATGCTCACTCACGCCGAGTATCTCGCTTATCTGCGAATGAAGATACTTGACGTTATATCCGTATCCCTGCTGTCCGAACTCGCCGAAACAGTTGAAATCCTGTCTTATCTGCGAGGCGGTCGCATTCATTCGCTCGGAGAGCTCATTGGAGCTTATTCTTAGCACGTTGTTCTGCATAAGCTCACGAAGATAGCGAAAATATCTCGGAAGTCGGTGTATTACCGCCGAGGATATGCCGCTCTTTTTTCCTGCCCCTGCAGACTTTTTTGTTGTTTTGATGTTTTTCATGAAGGAAACATCCTTTTATTACATATTTTTGAGAGTCTCTGTGATATAATCGGAGAATTCTTCGCAGGTCGCTCCTGTGTCGCGTCCGGTGATAACGTACTTCTTGTTCTCAAACATACAGTAATCAAGCGCCTTTTCAAGCTTGGAAGCTTCTTCTGTCATACCGATGTGTGAGAGAAGAAGAACAGTTGCACGAAGCATTGAGCAGGGGTCTGCGTACTTTGCTCTGCCATCTTTTACCATTCTCGGTGCCGATCCGTGGATCGCCTCAAACATTGCATATCTCTTACCGATGTTAGCCGAGCCTGCGGTACCTACTC
>CAYZHW010000063.1:0-8670 GCA_964478105.1 uncultured Lachnospiraceae bacterium
GCTCGAGCATATGGTCGACGCTGTTCTCTATTTTGAGGGTGAACGTCAGCAGAGCTACCGTATAATCCGCGCAATAAAGAACAGATACGGCTCGACCAACGAGATAGGCGTTTTTGAAATGACCGACCGCGGACTTCTTGAGGTCGAAAACCCTTCAGAGATGCTACTTGCCGGCAGACCGAAAAACACGTCCGGCAACTGCGCGGCTTGCGTTATCGAGGGAACACGGCCGATCATCGCAGAAGTGCAGGCGCTTGTCACGCCGACGGTCTTCCCTGCTCCCAGGCGTAATTCCAACGGTATCGACTACAACAGAATGAGCCTTATACTCGCGGTGCTTGAAAAGCGACTCGGACTTAAATTTTCTGCTAACGATGCATACCTCAATGTCATCGGCGGTCTCTATCTTGACGAGCCCGCAGCAGACCTTGCGATATCGCTTGCACTGATCTCAAGCATCACAGACCGTATCGTCCCCGATGAGCTTATCGCTCTCGGCGAACTCGGACTTTCCGGCGAATGCCGCGCAGTCTCACAGATAGAAAGCAGGATAAAAGAAGCCGCACGTCTCGGCTTCACAAAAATAGTCCTTCCCAAAAGGAACTTCGAGAAGCTTACTTCCCGCCCCGAGGGTATCGAACTTATCCCGATCGGCGGCATATTCGAAGCTCTCAAAACTCTAAAAGAAAAGCAGTAAAAATATCCCGCAAAAATTTTGCGGGATATTTTTATTAAAACCTCTTGACAGTTGAGCATATATTCAACTATAATATTATTGAACAGTTGAACAACCATTCAATTATTGGAGGTGAAGATATGTCAAGAAGTGAATTTTCCTGCAACTGCAATATCGTGCATCACGAGGCAGTATGCGAAGCGTGCAAATCAAAGCTAAGCACCGAAGAATATGAGAAGCTTTCAAATTTTTTCAAGGTACTCGGTGATAATACAAGAGTAAAGATACTTTGGGCACTGGTCGAGAGAGAGCTTTGCGTTTGCGATATTGCCAATCTGCTCGGTATGACAAAATCCGCAGTCTCGCATCAGCTCGGAACGCTCAGAGGGGCTAATTTTGTAAAATTCCGCCGTGACGGAAAGACGGTATATTATTCCCTTGCCGATGACCACATAAGAACTATGCTTGACTCGGGACTTGAACACATAAATGAATGAGGTGAGATAATGAAAAAGGTTTTTAAGTTGGAAGATCTCGACTGCGCAAACTGCGCGGCAAAAATGGAAGCGGGGATCAAAAAGATCAACGGCGTCAGCTACGCGAGCGTGAATTTTATGACACAGAAGCTCACGCTTGAAGCAGACGACGCCATATTTGACTCTTGCATAAAAGAAGCACAAAAGGTAATCAAAAAGATCGAACCCGATTGCAGGATCTTGGTAAAATAGTATGACAAAAAAACAAAAAAAGGTACTTATACGTATAATCGTTTCCGCGCTTTTGTTTATATGCGCAATACTCATACCAAACAGCTTCATATCGCTATGCTTTTACATAGCATCTTATCTTTTTATAGGTTACGATGTACTTTGGTCGGCAGCACGTAAGATCGCGGCAGGTCAGCTTTTTGACGAGGAGTTTCTTATGGCGATAGCCACGCTCGGTGCGTTTGCAATAAAGGAATATCCCGAAGCCGTCGCCGTAATGCTCTTCTATCAGATAGGTGAGCTCTTCCAGAGTATCGCTGTCGGAAAGAGCAGGCGCTCGATCGCCGCACTTATGGACATACGTCCCGACGAAGCGGTGGTTTTACGAGACGGAGTCGAGATGACAGTCCCGCCCGACGAGGTATCGGTCGGCGAGATCATAATCATCCGTCCGGGAGAGAAGATCGCACTCGACGGAATTATCGTCGAAGGCGCCACTACGCTTAACACTTCGGCACTCACAGGCGAGAGCCTTCCCGCCGACAAAGCCGAAGGAGACCGGGTAATAAGCGGCTCTGTCAACATCAGCGGGCTTATCAAAGTGCGCACAGAAAGTGCGTTTGAAGAAAGCACGGTATCAAGGATACTCGAGCTTGTCGAAAACGCCGCAGAAAAGAAAGCAAAGACCGAGAATTTCATCACAAGATTCTCGCGCTATTACACTCCATGCGTTGTGATCGGCGCGATTTTGCTTGCCTTTGTACCGCCGATCTTTTCGGGAGAATGGGGCAAGTGGATAGAACGCGCTCTCGTATTTCTCGTTGTTTCCTGCCCCTGTGCGCTCGTAATATCGGTGCCGCTTTCATTTTTCGGGGGCATAGGCAGAGCATCCCGCGACGGCATACTTATAAAAGGAGCGAATTATCTCGAGCTTCTCTCAAAGATAAAAACAGTCGTCTTTGACAAAACGGGTACACTCACCAAAGGTAATTTCAAGGTAAGCGCAATATACTCAGATGAGCTCCCCGAATCCGCACTTCTCGCACTTGCCGCCGCAGCGGAAAGTTATTCGACTCACCCAATAGCCGAAGCGATAAGAAAAGCATACGGGAAGGATATCGACAAGAACAGGATCAATAGTATATCGGAGATATCAGGTATGGGAATAAAAGCCACACTCGACGGCGAAACAGTGTATGTCGGCGGCGCAAAGCTTATGGAAAAAATCGGAGCAACGTATCATAAGTGCAACGACTACGGCACGGTCATATACATATCGCACGATAACAGATATCTCGGTCACATCGTCATATCCGATGAAATAAAAGAGGACGCAAAAAATGCCGTATCAGAATTAAAAAAGGTTGGTGTAACCAAAACGGTAATGCTAACGGGAGACCTCAAAGCCGTAGCCGATGACGTCGGAACAAAACTTGGAGTTGACGAGATACACGCAGAGCTTTTACCCGCCGGAAAGGTTGACGTGCTTGAAAAAATGCTCACTCCCTCCTGTCCGCTTGCCTTTGTCGGAGACGGTATAAACGACGCACCCGTACTATCGCGCGCCGATATCGGCATCGCAATGGGAGCACTGGGCAGTGACGCGGCAATAGAGGCGGCTGACGTAGTGCTTATGGACGACGCCCCGAGAAAGATCGCACGTGCGATCCGCATTTCGAGAAAAACGATGAGCATCGTAAAAGAAAACATCATCTTCGCGCTCGGCGTCAAAGGAGCAATACTTTTGCTCGGCGCGCTCGGATTTGCAAATATGTGGATAGCGGTATTTGCCGATGTCGGAGTTATGGTGATAGCTGTTATGAACGCAATGCGCATACTTTACACAAAGAGGTAAAAATGAATTACGGACTTATGCTTGAAAACACAATAAAAAAGCTTGAACAAAACGGTGTGCGTCCCAAGCTTCTTCTTCAGTGTTGCTGCGCCCCCTGCTCGAGCGCGGTGTGGGAATATCTCGCATCGCAGTTTGAGATAACGGCATACTATTACAATCCCAATATCTCGCCCGAGAGCGAATATGACCTGCGTGCCAAAGAACTTGTACGGCTCGCAAAAGAATTACCGACGGCAAGCAAGATAACGCCCCTTATCGCACCGTACGATCCCCGGCCTTTTTTCGAGATCGCAAAAGGTAAAGAGGATATGCCCGAGGGCGGTGCACGTTGCTACGAGTGCTACAAATTGCGCCTTGAAGAAACGGCGCGCGCGGCAAAAGCGGGCGGGTACGACTACTTTTGCACTACCCTCTCGGTAAGTCCGTATAAAAAGGCAGATTGGCTAAACAAGCTCGGCGAAGAACTTTCCGCGAAATACGGCGTGCCATATCTCTTCTCCGACTTCAAAAAGAAAAACGGATACAAACGCTCGTGCGACCTCTCGCGCGAGTACGGACTCTACCGCCAGGCCTTCTGCGGCTGTGAGTATTCACGAAGAGAGGCTGAAAAAACGGGGAGGATATAACTCAAAAGGGCTGTTGCTTTTTGCAACAACCCTTTTTTTCATTGATCTTTTGTCTCTTTAATTTCTGCCTCATCGATAATTTCAACATACATTGCACATTTATCACCTGTATGCAAAAACAGATAAGGGCAAAAATCCGATCTGTCAAGCAAATATGTGTCTCGTCCCGTCTTGCACTTCGAACACAAGCTTTTGATTTGAGTTACTGTATCTTTATTTTTCAATTTCTTTCCAATCGGGATCAGCAATGATTTCGACCCACTTTTCTGCTCCTGCATCAGAACCGCTTGTACAAGTATGGCTGTTCGTTGCTTCTTGGACCGTCAGGTAATACCATGCATTTTTATCGGTATTATCGCTCCATACTTTCATTCCTGCGAGCATATCGCTTTCACTGTCGGGAACTCTGCCTTCTGCTCGATTGACAATAGCCATAGCCTCTGCTCGATTTATATTATCATCAGGTCTGAATTTTCCGCCGCTTCCCTCGACCAAACCTGCAGATGCGGCAAGACAGATAAGGTCTTCTGCCCAATGTCCCGCAACATCGGCAAACATACCGGATGACGTACCGCTTATATTGTAGAGTCTTACTATCATAGCAGTAAACTCTGCTCTTGTTATGTTATCGTCGGGAGCAAAAGTATCATCTGTTCTTCCGTTTATAATACCGAGTCCCGCAAGTGTGGAAACGGCAGTATTATACCACGCATCTTCAGCAACATCGCTGAAACGGTTTTCTCTTGAAAGTGCTGATTTGCGGACATCATCGTCGAGAATGCGGAAGATCACTGTTGCCGCTTCGGCTCTTGTGAGATTATTCTCGGGTCGGATGCTTCCGTCTTCAAATCCGAGAATATACGCGTAATGTGTATCGACCTCCGTACCCGGAACGACAGGCAGAACTGTAACAACATTGATAGGTCTTCTGTTTTCGACGGTGTAATATCCTGTGTTCTTGTCGTAATATGATTCTTTTCCGTTAATTACATATTCTTTGGGATCTGCCGTAAATATTCCGCCTTCGATCTCGAAAGATGCGTTCTCCGCGATGTTGTATTCGGTTTCGGCGTTTATATCAACAAAACCGTTGCCTTTTATCACAAGAACTTGATCTCCTGTATTTTTGATACCGTCTTCCAATGTGTCAATTACGATATCAGCGTTGTCCAAACTTCCCGATATGTTTCTGAAACCATGCTGTGCCATACCGATCATACTGACAGAGCTGTTGAGAATATTGATATTCAATGTGTTAAAACCGCCCTGACCGTTTTCGATAGTTATGTCAGCACCGCAAATAACAGCCTTCGGCACACCCGAATCGGGCTCGCCTTTTATAAAGTATACACCGTTACCGCCGTTTTGGCTGATAATATCTACTGTCGTTCCGTTAAGGGTAAGCACAGACGCACCGTTCGTCAAAGCAAAAACATTTCCGCTCATATTGGAACCGATAACGCTCACTGTAGAGTCAAGCTCAAGCGTTCCGGCGCCGATTCCGATAATTCCGTGCCAGCCGCCCGATACATCGGTAAGGTCAAGGGTGCCGTTCACTATTTTAACGTCTGCATTGCCGCCTATTTTTACGTTCCAGCCGTCTCCTGCGTTACAACCCGCAGGAACAAGAATGTATCCATTCAGATCAAGCGTAATGCTCTCGTTAATGTTAAGCGTTTCTTCTGTTATAATATCTCCGAGAAGAGTAAGCGTAACAGATGACTCTCCGCCGTCAAGCAATGCACCTGCCGCAGACAAGGCCTCTGCAAAAGTCGCGTAGTATGTATCGCCGATCCTTACGATCTTATTGTCTACAACTATCGTTCCCGTCTGGCTTGAGCTGTATGCCGCTCCGAAAAGACCGCCATTCTCAAACTCACCGCTGTAAACAGTTCCGTCTGCCTTTACAGCAGAAAGCTCGCCCTCAAAATAACAGTCTTTAAAGGTTACCGTATATCCGGTTTGATTATGCCATACTCCTGCAATTCCGCCGGACTCAAGCTGATCCCCGTCGTCAATATAAGACGTAACACATACGTTTCCGTAGCATATGCAGTTTATAAAACTGTTGCCGTAATGTGCAATTCCGGTAATTCCGCCGATATCGCAGGTAGAACCGTATACGTCAATATTGCTTCTTACATTCTGAACGGTCTGAGAACCTTCGCCCATAAATCCGATAACACCGCCGACATATGTTCGGTAATTCTCCGACTCTGCCCTTACATAGCTTCCCGCAGTGACATCTATTGTCAGATCCGTTCCGTCAGCGTAAAAATTGCGTCCGAGCATACCGCCGACATAGGCATATCCGTCCACCTTTACAACACCCGTCACGGTAAGATTTGTCATATCGGAGGTGTAGGGGCAACCGGCAATAACGCCGACTCCGAGATAACCCTTTACGGAAGCGTTGTGAACGGTAAGATTCTTGACCTCGCCTCCCGATGTATATCCGAAAAGTCCAACATAACTCTTGCTTTCCATATCGACATTGAGGTTGGAAATTGTGTGATTCTGCCCGTCGAAGCTTCCTCTGAAATGCGCAGACGAGTTCCCGATCGGAGTCCAAACTGCGTTATTCAGGTCAATGTCCGAAGCAAGCTTTACTGTCTTTTTCGAAAAATCCGTGCCGCTGTTTACCAGATCGGCAAAAGCATAGAGTTCTTCGGCATCAGATATAACATACTCGTCCCCCGTTGCATTGTTATACCATATGTAAGCATCGCCGTTTCTTGCGGTCTCTTCCGCAAATACCGGGACCGCCGTTACCGCAGCCATTGTAATCAAAACTGCAATAAGGACATATAAAAATTTTTTTGCTCTCATTTCCTCTTCCTCCTTTGAAATATTGAGCGGTCTAAAAAATTTAACCTTGGCAAAGACAGTTTAATACAATAACAAATTTGACCGTCTGTGCGGTCGGAGAGTTCGGCCGCACATATGGTCTGCAATAACGAATATGAGTTTATCGGCTACCCAAGCTAAAGCCGACGACTATGAGCAAACTCATTGATTTCGTCTTGCATAACGAATAAACAAGCTTAAGTTAGTGCGTCTTTTTTAAGCTTGTATCGATTTGTCATTTGCAACAGCGCAATATAAGCTCCGATACAGAATTACCGTTTCGGATTATATAAGCGATCTTCACCGTAAAACCTTATGTTCCGTACATTTAAACATAATCTAAATTATGTGGTTAATATTGTTAATACCCCTGTAATAATCGAAAACAAATGTCCCAAAGCATAAGTTTTTTTTCGGTTATTAGAGCATAACGGGGCAGACCAATGTTGTTTTTCACAACATTGGTCTGCCCCGTTATGCTCTGATTTTATCATTTTGCCGAATTTTTCAACGCAAAAAGATCTGCCTATTGACGGCTGCAATTTTATATGCTATAATAAATTATAAAAAATTTTATGTATCCTGCATATTTCACCACATAATTTAGATTATGTGGTGATTTCTATTTCTCTGAACAATCCGAGATTTTGAATCTGTCTGCGGTGTATTTCCCCGCTCTCCATTGTATAAATGCGCGTCGTATTCACACTTGTATGACCGAGAATATCAGCAAGACGGACTATATCTTTCCTCATCGAATAAAACGTTCGGGCAAAAAGATGCCTGAGATTGTGCGGAAAAACCTTTTCTTTTGCAACCTTTGCATTCTTGCATAGCGATTTCATCAACTTCCATATATTGCTTCTGTCAAGCGGTTTTTCATTTTTAGATCTAAAAATGAAGCCGCTCTTTATTTTTTCTTGTTTGGCATATCCCAACAGTATCTTACAAAGGCCGTCGGGCACTATTATTACACGCATCTTCCCTTTCATATTTATGACTGCTTTTTTTCTCACAAGACTTTCGACCGTGATATATTTCAGTTCCGAGACACGTATTCCCGTTCCGCATATTGTCTGCATAATAAAATACAGTTTCCTGTTTTTCTTCTCCATAGCCGATCTCAAAAGTCTTTCATACTCAGCTTTCGTAAGCTCCTTTTCTCTTGATAAAAAGATCTGTTTTTGTATTTTTAAAATTTTAACCTTCAAGTCGTGCCGTTCATTGTATGAAAAAAAGCTGTTAAGAGACGAAATAATAGAATTCACACTTGCCGGTGCGTATTCGGAAATAAGTTTCTCCTTATAGCGAACTACCGTCTCCTTGCTCAAGTCGCAATCACCCAGCCACATATAGAATTTTTCAATATCTCTGATATATTTCTCGATCGTTGAACCCGCCTTTTCTTCGTTTGCTAAAAATTTTTTATATTCATATATTAAGCTTTCCGTAATTTTTTTCATCGGCTTTCTCCTTTTATATTACTTTCATTATAAGCATATCATATTTATAAATATCGTCAATAAGCGTTCAAATAATTCATTATTTTTTCTCGACTGTTTTTTCACAGAGAAAATGGATCGGCTTCTAAAGCGTTATATGGAATGGATCCGCAGAAAATTCACCTTCGATGACGCCAAATACGGTGTGCCCCAATAACAAGTCTGCAGCTTGGATAAAAATAAAAGTCCGAACATAGTTCAGACTTTTTTGGATGACCCGTGGGGGAATCGCTCTCGTCGCAACGACGAAAAGGCGAGGAGATTTCGCCTTTTCTTTGCGACTCGGTCAGCCGCGGCTCTGACACGCTACCAGCGTGTCATTCACTACCGCTCTCGTTCGATTCCCCCACACCTCATTTCAATATAAAAAAACAACCTCGCTACTGCGAGGTTGTTTTTTTATGGTGACCCGTGGGGGAATCGAACCCCCGTTACTGCCGTGAAAGGGCGGTGTCTT
>CAYZHW010000064.1:0-8630 GCA_964478105.1 uncultured Lachnospiraceae bacterium
TCATAAAGCTCCTTTTCATCGTGCTTCTGAATGTACTAAAGACCCTTTGCAAGAATCTCTCCGGGGCTACGGTGACAACCAACGTAATGGTCGTTGATATCACGGCCGTACGCTTCACCTACAGCCGACGCTTCCTGACCGATGGAAAGGTGCGCGGGACCGGGGTTGTTGTATTCAACACCGTTGTAAGCGCTCTTTGTCTTAACTTCGTTAAGCATTGTTTCAAACTCGCGGATGATAGCCATGTCGCGGTAGATGCGCATGAAATCTTCCTTTGTGTAGATCTTCTTCTCTTCAGCGAGTGTCTTCTTGTACTGACATACGGGGATGTCTTCAAAATGGATGTAACCGGCCTCAAAAGCTTTGCCGGGATCTACATATTGACTCTTAGGCATTTTAGTTGTCCTTTCTTATATATTAATTAAATTTTAATCTAAAAACATCGATTCACGGATAACTTCGCAAACCGTGGGGTGCGGGAATACAAGCTTCTGGATATCAGCAACTCTCATTTCGGTCTCGACCATCATAGCCGCGCCGTAAATGATCTCGGATGCGTACGAGCCGATCATATGAAGGCCAAGGATGTTGTTGTGCTTCTTGTCTGTAATGACCTTGAGGATGCCGTTTCCGCCCTCGTTCTCAGCAATGTAACGTCCGCTGTACTTGAGAGTAACCGTCTGAACATTTACATCAAGTCCCTTTTCTTTTGCGGATTCTGTTGTCTCACCGACTGCCGCAACTTCAGGATTTGTGTAGATTACAGAAGGAATGGAATTGTAGTTTACTCTGTCCTTCTTACCAAGAATGTTGTTTATGCAAACTTCACCCTCGCGGTATGCTGTGTGAGCGAGCATAGACTTGCCGTTTACGTCGCCTGCAGCCCATACACCGGGAACGTTTGTCTTGCCGTATTCGGTAGTAACGATAGCACCGCGCTCGAGCTTGAGTCCGATGTTCTCGCAACCGAGACCTGCCGTTCTTGCTCTTCTTCCGATAGAAACGAGAGCGTAGTCAGCGGGAATCTCGCATACCTTGCCGTCCTTTTCGTATGTTACCTTCTTGCCCTTGATGGAAGTAACGCGAGCACCCAGGATGAACTCGACACCGCGGGATGCGTACTCCTTCTGGAGCATTGTGGATATTTCTCTGTCTGTGGGACCTGCGATATGATCAAGCATCTCAACAACATAAACCTTTGAACCTACAGAGTTGAAATAAGATGCCATCTCAAGACCGATAACGCCGCCGCCTACAACGACGATAGCCTTCGGGATCTCCTTGAGATCAAGGATCTCGCGGTTTGTAAGAGCGAAGCCCTCTTTGAGAGAATCTGCAAGACCGTCGATAGGAGGAAGTGCAGGTGAAGAACCTGTTGTGATAAGAAGCTGCTTACCTGTATATTCTTTGCCGCCTGCTTCAACTACGAAGCCTTCTGCGCTCTTGCCCTTGATAGTTGCAGTAGCGCTTACAACTTCAACGCCCGCCTTCTTGAGCTTTGCACCAACGCCGGACACGAGCTGCTTTACAACCTTGTTCTTGCGGTTAACAACAAAAGCGTGGTCGATATCAGCCGAGCCGAACTTTACGCCGTAATCAGCGCCGTGCTTTGCATAGTCGTATATCTTTGCGGAATAGAGCAACGTCTTTGTGGGGATGCAACCTTCGTTAAGGCAAACACCGCCGAGAGCTCTTTCCTCGATAACGAGAGTCTTGAGCTTTGCGTGACCTGCACGTTCCGCTGCGTTATATCCGGCGGGACCGCCGCCGAGAATTATAAGATCATACATCGGATTATCTTCCTTTCAGAAAATTATTTTGTGAGAAGCAGATCGAAGTTCTCAAGTGCGAAGCAGAGTTCCTTCAAGAACTTAGCCGCGGGAGCGCCGTCGAGTGCTCTGTGGTCGAATGTAAGAGAAAGTCCCATTGCGGGGTAAGAAACATCATTTCCGCCGACTTCCTTAATTCTTCTTGTGATGCATCCTACGCCGAGGATACCTGTCTGGGGAGGATTAAGAACGGGTGTGAAGCTCTCGATACCGAGCGAGCCGAGATTTGTGATCGTGAAGCTTGCGCCCTTGAGTTTATCGGGGGAGATAGTACCGCTCTGTGCCTCGGAGATAACAGCCTTAGCTGCAGCCGAGAGAGCGTTGAGGCTCATCTTCTCTGCACCGAACACTGTGGGGACCATAAGTCCGCGATCTGTATCAACAGCAATACCGAGGTTAACTGTCTTGTAATATCTCATCGTATCATCAAGATAGTGAGCGTTAAGCGCACCGTGTCCGAGAAGAACTCTGGATGCCGCGAAGAGGATCATATCGTTGAGAGTAATGTTTGCAAGTCCCATCTTCTCTGCACCTGCCTTGAGGGATGCGCGAAGAGCCATAAGCTTTGTAGCATCGAAGGAAGAGTTGAGTGTGAGCTGTGCGGAATTGGAAAGCGATGCATGCATCGACTTTGCGATGACCTTTCTGATATTGGGAAGCTTTACATCCTCGTACTCTGCGGCAGGAGCAGCTGCTTCTGTTGCAGCGGGCGCGGGTTTACCGTTAAGATCAGCAAGCACAACTTTACCGTTAATGCCGCTGCCTTCAAGCGCGCTTGTATAGCCATCAGATGCAGCACCGGAAACCGTAAGTCCTGCGTCAACAAGAGCCTGAACGTCACGCTCGATGATACGTCCGTTAGGACCTGTGGGAGCAGCCTTAAGAAGGTCCGCCTTTGTCTTCTCTGCAAGAAGCTTTGCTCTGGGAGAGATAGCACCTGTAGCAACAGCAGTGCTTACAGCGGGAGCCGCTTCGGATGCAGGAGCCGCAACTTCAGCTTTGGGAGCCTCGGCAGGAGCTGCTTCTGCAGGAGCGGGAGCATCCTCGCTTGCAGGAACGAATGCGGAAACGTCTTCTCCGTCCGCGCCGATAACACATACATTTTCAAGACAGGGGACATCGTCTCCTTCTTCTCTGAAGATCGCAATGAGCTTACCTTCGACGGTAGCTACTTCATCAAACGACGACTTATCTGTCTCGTAGGAGAAAAGAACATCTCCGACTGCAACGTTGTCGCCGACTTTTTTGTTCCAAGAGGTGATGATACAACTCTCGACACTTTGTCCCTGGCGGGGCATAATTACTGGTGTTGCCATAGTTTTTCTTCCTTTCGTATATTTATGATTTTCAATCGGCTATGGTTATTTTTACTCCGCACTTCTTTGCTTCTTCTTCAATGTCGCGCGGGAGTCTTTCGTTAGTTATTATTTCGTGAACACCGTCAAGACCGCAGAAGGTGTACGGCATAGTCTTGTCGATCTTATTGGTGTCAAGTAATACAACCGTTTTGGTCGCTTTTTTCACAACAAGCTTTTTGAGTTCGCATTCATTCCAGTTTCCGCTTGTAAAGCCGTTCTTAAGCGAAAATCCCGAGGGGGATATAAATGCTATATCGATATTTACATTTTCGATATACTCATTTGAAAGTGCGCCCGAGACAGAGACGTTGTGACGGTTGACCATACCGCCGACAAGATTTACGATTATACTCTGGTATTTGAGAAGTTCAATCGCAATGTTAGGTCCTGTCGTTGTGATCGTCAGTCTTTCGTCGGGAATGTAGGATGCGAGCTCAAGAAGGGTCGTTCCCGAATCAAGGAAGATGCTTCTTCCTGTTTCAATAAGGTTTGCCGCTCGTCTTGCAATCTTTTGTTTTACCGATGTGTTCTCATTCAATCTTCTTCCGAAAGAATCATCCATCGTGAGGGTTATGTGCTTCATTGAGCGCGCGCCTCCGCGCACTTTGATAACTTCGCCCTTTTTCTCGAAGTACTCAATGTCTCTTCTGAGCGTCATAGAAGACACGTCCGGGAACGCCGCTTCAAGCTCACCCAGAGAGGTAAAAGGTTTTGAGTTCAGAATCTCTCTGACCAATTCTCTTCTTTTCTTGTACATATTTCTTCTCCAATGTGTTAAAATTCACACAATCGTTATATATATTTTAACACTTTTACATCCTTTTGTCAACATTTGAAAGAGATATTTTTCAATTTTTATAAAGAATAATCGGTTTATTTGCAGTGAATACTAAAGAACAGATAAAAATTGAAAGGTATTTTAAAAAATGGAAAAACTGTGCGCAGATTATTTTGAAAATCTCGCAAAAATCGATTCAGAGCTTCACGTTGACGAAAACTTTGATCTTATAAAGAAAAAGCTATGCATCGGAGAGGATGAGCTCACGCTCTATTTCATCGATGGTTTTATCAAGGATGCGGTGATGCAAAAATTGATGACTCATTTTCTTAGTGTGAGTTCTCTTCCAAACTCAGCTCAGACATTTGCCGATTCGCACGTTCCGTACGTTGAAGTTGATGTCAGCGATTCATTTGACCAAATTATATTAATGCTGCTTTCGGGAGCTGCAATAGTTTTTGGCAGCAGATTCGGCTGTGAAGCAATTATAATAGACGCACGAACATATCCTGCGCGCACGACCGATGAACCCGGCAATGACCGCGTAATGCGCGGCTCGCACGACGGATTCGTCGAAACTCTAATATTCAATACCGCGCTCATACGTCGCCGCATACGCGACACGAATTTAAAAATGGTATACCGAAGCATCGGAAGCTCATCAAAAACCGACATCGCCATTTGCTATATCGATGAAAAAGCAGACAAAAGGTTGTTAGAACAAATATTATTAAAATTAGATGCTATAAAAACAGATGCTCTTAATCTCGGTCACCAAAGCCTCGCGGAATGTCTGATAGAAGACAAGTGGTATAATCCGTTTCCGAAGATACGCTACACCGAACGTCCCGACGTAGCGTCTGCACAACTGCTCGAAGGCGGGATAATCATCCTTTGTGACAACTCGCCCGAGGCAATGATATTTCCAACCTCGATATTTGATTTTTTGCAGGAAACAAATGATTATTACTTTCCTCCCGTAACAGGAACATATATCAGAATAGTCCGTAATGTCACATTCTTTTCAACGCTCTTTATCACACCTCTGTGGTACCTTTTTATAAAAAATCCTTCGCTTGCACCCGCGTGGCTTTCATTTATTATTCCGACAGAAGAGGCTAAAATACCGCTTATTGCACAACTGTTACTTGTTGAATTTATGATCGATATTCTAAAGCTTGCCTCGATGAACACACCGAGTATGTTGTCGAATTCCCTCTCGGTCATAGGCGGACTGATACTCGGAGATTTTGCAGTCGAAGCGGGATGGGTATTACCCGAGGTCATACTTTATATGGCATTTATTTCTATGGGAAACTTCTCACAGCCAAGCTATGAGCTTGGATATGCATTCAAATTTGTGAGAATTCTACTATTATTGCTGACCTCGATTTTTAATATTTGGGGATTCATTATCGGACTTACGGTATTCGTCCTGCTTCTTGCAACAAATAAAACAGTCGGCGGAAAACGAAGATACCTCTTCCCTGTCATCCCGTTCAACGCAAAGGCGCTCTGCCACCTCTTGTTCAGGGTCAGCAAGAGTGTAAATGACAATATAAAAAAGCCGTCATAACGGCTTTTTTTGTTGAAATATTCTCTTTATACTTTCCGGCAATTCCGCTTCGGATATGACTCCGTCAATATCGGAGACGTTACCCATATTATAAAAGCAGGTCTTGCCAAATTTGCTGCTGTCGCAAAGAAGTATCTTCTTTTTGCAGGACGAGAACATAACCTTGCGAAGGTTCGCTTCTTCGATTGCACGGTCAGACATCCGTCCATCATAGTCAAGCCCCGCGACCGAGAAAAAAAGGATATCGGCGTTTATCTGCCGAACAAAATTCTCCGCCTGCTCACCTATGTATGAAAAGGAATGGATAAGCATCTGTCCGCCGGTTGAAAATGTTTTAATATTTGCCTCAGCAAGCGCGACCGCTGTCTTTGCGCCGCTTGTAATAACGATTATATCTTTTAGTCCCGCAAGATAAGGTACAAGGTGATATGCAGAGGTCGAGCCGTCGAGCATTACCACCATTCCGTCCTGCACAAGCGATGCCGCACGTTTTCCTATAGTTGCTTTGACCGAGGTCTTCTCGTTCTCGCGAAACAGAAACGGTATTTCTCTGTCTGCCGCACCTGTGTTAAGGATTGCGCCGCCATACACTTTAGTTATCATTCCCTTGTTGTGAAGCTCGGTAAAATCGCGTCTCACCGTAGGTTCACTTACAAAAAGAAGTTCGGAAAGTTCTTTTACGGTTATATTGGGGTCTTCTTTTAAAAGCTCAAGTATTCGATGTTGGCGTTCCTCAACCATCATAGTGCATATTTCTCCTGATATGTGATTATTGTGTACACCCGGCGTGATTATTTGTCAAGTTTTGCGACTGTGATTGACTTTTTGTTATATTTATGTTTTAATTATAATAAATAAAATTTCATTTGTCAAATAAATTTACGGAGGACATAAATATGAAGACAAAAGGCGTAAGACTTCACGGCGCGATGGATCTCAGATTCGAAGAATTTGAACTTCCCGAAATAACAGCCGATGAGGTACTCATCAAGGTAGTCAGTGACTCACTCTGCACATCTACCTACAAGGCTGCAAAGCAAGGAAGCGCTCACAAGCGTGTTCCCGATGATGTTGCCGAAAATCCCATCATTATCGGCCACGAGATGTGCGCTGTTATTGAGCAGGTAGGTGCTAATCTTAAGGACGAATGGAAGGTCGGACAGAAGATCGTTATCCAGCCTGCACTTAAACTCGCGAACAACCACGACCCGGGGTATTCCTACACAATGATCGGCGGTAATACTGTTTATGCGGTCGTTCCGAAGATCGTTCTCGAGCGCGGCTGTATGATCCCTTACGAGGGAGAGGGCTTCTTCAAAGGCTCTATGGTCGAGGCGCTCGGTTGCATCCTTCGCGGATACAAGGGCTTCTATCACACAGATTATGAGACATATACACGCACAGACGGTGCACGCAAGGGCGGTAAGGTTGCCATTCTCGGCGGTGCAGGTCCTATGGGTATAGGAGCTGTTGAGCTTGCAACAGGCTATGCAGAATCGTCTATGTGCGTTGTTACAGATCTCAACCAGGACAGACTCGACTGGGCAGCTAAAATGAGCTCTCCCGAAAATGCTGCAAAACACGGTTGCGATCTCAGATACATAAACACAGCAGGTATGAACGATCCCGTTGCATATCTTCGCGAGATCTCGGACGGCGGATTTGACGACGTTTTCGTAATGGTTCCCGTTCCCGCACTCTTTACAATGGCAGAAGCAATCTGCTGCGAGGACGGATGCATCAACTTCTTCGCAGGCCCCGTTGACCACAACATGCAGGGTTCGCTCAACCTCTACCGTATCCACTACGACGGCATCCATGCGGTAGGTACTGCGGGAAGCATTCCCGAGGACACTGTTGACTCGATCAAGCTTATCGAAGATAACAAGATCAATCCAGGGGCCATGGTATCTCACATCTGCGGACTTCGCGCTGTAATCGACGCACTCTATGCAATGGAGCATCCTTCGGGTGCAAAGAAGGTATGTTATAATGAGATAGACATCCCGCTTGTTGCCATCGACGATCTCGAAGAGCTTGGCCGCGATAACGCACTCTACGCAGAGCTTGCAAAGATAGTTAAGCGCAACGGTGGTCTCTGGTGCGCAGAAGCCGAAGCATACCTGCTCGCTAACGGTCCCCGCATCTGAGGTACAGTAAAATGAAAGATATTCGTTTGCAGGCGCACAGGGGCGTAAGCTCGGAATATCCCGAGAACACGATCGCCGCTTTTCGCGCTGCTATTGAAGAGGGATACAAAATAATTGAGCTTGATCCCAAGTTTACAGTTGACGGTCATTGCGTTATACTTCATGACAGAACGCTCAACCGCACCGCGCGTAAGAACGGCAAGGCGCCCGAGACCGAGATCAAGATCGCAGATATCACACTCGAAGAGGCACGCTCGTGGGAATACGGAAGCTGGATGGACAAAAAATTCGAAGGTGAGAAGATCCCTACGCTTGACGAGATCGTTGCACTTATCGCTGAAAACGATCTTCCCTTCAAGTTTGATAATGTATGGGAAAAATTCACCGAGGCCGAACAGGAAACAATGCTCGGCACACTTGAGAGAGCTGATCTCGGCAAAAAGCTCGGCTTTACCTGCCAGAAGCTTGATACTTTTGAAAAGGTTGCAAAACGCTTTCCCGAGGCTGAACTTCACTGGGACGGCGACCTTTCAAAAGAAACCCTTGACACAGTTAAAGCTATCGCGGGTGATCACCGCCTCACTCTGTGGGTATGCTACGAAAACGAGCTTTCCGATTGGTTTACACGTGAGAAAGCAAGCGTAGCGCTCTGCAACAGAGTCAGAGAATACGGTGAAGTTGGTATCTGGATCCTCTCCAAGAAGGAAGAGCTTGCGCGCTCGCTTCTTGAGTACGACGCAGATGCGGTCGAGACGACCGGCCACGTCAAGCCTTACATGATCGACGAAGTAAGAAAATAAGATAAAAAATATCCGCTCATTTAACTGAGCGGATATTTTTAGCTTAGATAGGGTTTGCTTCTGCGTTTCATTTGGCAGGAACCATCTCTTGGACGGTCAATCATTTCCCTTGCAAATATAAGAAGCGCTACAAAAGAGG
>CAYZHW010000065.1:0-8578 GCA_964478105.1 uncultured Lachnospiraceae bacterium
ACCTTCTTTACGCCTCCCTTTACGCCGAGCCCCGTGAGCTCTTTTTCTATTTTTGCGGCAGATTCGTTTATACTCGCCTCCGCGTTTGCATTCGCAAGCGTGTAAAGCTCTGTGCCGGTAAGATCCTTGCCGGCATTTATTTTGCCCTCATACTTTCCGGCAAAGAAAAAGAGCACTAAGGAAAAAAGCAATGCCATTATGTCAATGACATTGCTTTTTTCCTTAGTGCATAAGCCGTTCTTTTTCAAACTGCATCATATAAAGTCCGTGATAATGCCCCTTCTTCTCAAGAAGTTCCGCGTGGCTTCCCTCTTCGATTATCTGTCCGTGGGAGAGCACGATTATCTTGTCGGCGTGCTGAATGGTAGAAAGGCGGTGCGCTACCATAAGCATCGTACCGATGTTCATCATCTTTTCAAGCGAGTCCTGTATAAGAAGTTCTGTCTCTGTGTCGATATTCGCCGTCGCTTCATCAAGTATCATTACGGCAGGTTTATGCACGATCGTACGCGCAAAAGACAAAAGCTGTCTCTGTCCCGCAGAGAAGTTGTTTCCGCGATCGCGCACGGTCTCATCAAGGCCGCCCGAGAGCTTGTTTATAAAGCGATCGGCATTGACGTATCTGCACGCTTCCATAACTGTATCATCATCCACGCCCTCAAGTCCGAGCAGGATGTTAGATCTGATCGTACCCGAGAATAAGAATACGTCCTGGAGCATCTGTCCGAAGTGCTTGCGCAACGACGATATTTTCACCTTGCATATGTCGATGCCGTCGACAAGTATTTGTCCTTTTTGAATGTCGTAATTACGGCATAGGAGCGAGAGTATCGTCGTCTTTCCCGAGCCGGTTGCACCGACAAAAGCAACCGTATCTCCTGCATTCACTTTGAACGAAACGTCCTTGAGCACCCACTCGCCTTCCTTATATGCAAACCACACATTACGAAATTCGATATTCCCTTCGATGTTCTCAAGCTCGATAGCACCGGGGGTATCTGTCACTTCGGGTTTCATATCAAAGATCGTGAAGATCTTTTCGGACGAGGCGAAAGCCGATTGCAGCCAGTTAAACTGCTCTGCAAGGTTCTGGATCGGGTTATAGAACTTGTTTATATAAGAATAGAAAGTAACAACTATACCGCTTGTGACCGTCTGCCCGAGAAAGGTGAAATCATTTATATATCCGCGACCTGCGAGATACAAAAGACAAAGCACTGAGCAAAGATAAAGCATATACACAGTCGGGCGGAAGACACTGAAAACGAACATCTCGCCCTCTTTGTATTTTCCGAGCTTTGCATTCTTTTTGTCAAATTCGTCTTTTTTCCATTCCTCTCGCCCGAACACCTGAATGATCTTCATACCCGAGAGATTTTCAGAGAGAAACGTATTTATATCTGTCGTGCCGTCCTTGACCTTACGGTAGGCTTTACGCGAAAACTTCCTGAATATCACAGTAAAGAGAACCACAAAAGGCACAAAGCAAAGCACCATAAGCGAAAGCATATAGTTAAGGCAAAGCATAGCCACAAGAACGCCCACGATAATAAAGCTGTTCTTGACGAGGTTTACGATGATATTCGTGAACATCATCGATATCGCGCCCGTGTCGTTAGTGACGCGCGTAACAAGCTTGCCCACGGGGATAGAATTGAGCTGATCGTGCGAGAGACTCTCAATATGCACGAAAAGGTCTTCACGTATCCGGGAGATGATCTTCTGACCCGTACGCTGCAATACAATAGCCTGAATATACGTGCAGATAAGCGAAACGATAAGAATACCGACATACACTGCGACAAGTGTGAGCAACTCGTTCATTTTAAAATCTGCCTTTATAAGCTCGACTATCTCGCCCATAAGGATAGGAGAGATTATATCATACGCTACCGAGAAGACCATAACAAAGAGCACTAAGATAAAGCTCTTCAAGTGAGGCTTTGCATAAACAAGAAGCCTCTTAGTTATTTCGGAATCCTTCATATTGCGGTCAAATCCGATAGCTTCCTTTTGGTTGCGTATCGTCATAAAAGCAGCGACAAAAACAAGTGAGAGCACACCAAGCACAGCGCCGATAATTATAATAGGATAAAACTCACGCATTCTCGCCCACCTCCTTTTCGTCAAGCTTTTGCAACTCTACCATCTTTCGGTAGGCGGGACAATTATCGTACAGCTCCTCGTGCTTGCCGACAGCAACGAGGCGCCCATCATCTATAAAGACGATCTTGTCCATTTTTTCGACGGTTGAAATCCTGTGCGCAATAAGAATGGTAGTCCTTCCCTCTCGCACTCGGCGAAGATTCTCAAGTATGACCTTCTCGGTCTTTACATCGACAGCCGAAACGGAGTCATCGAGAATAAGGATCTTTGCATCTTTCAGCAATGCGCGTGCAATGGAAATACGCTGCTTCTGTCCGCCTGAAACGGTAACTCCGCGCTCACCGAGAACAGTGTCATATCCATCGGCAAACTCGGCTATATTATTATGTACATCGGCAAGCCTTGCCGCCTCGGATACAAGCGTTTCATCGGCTTCGCCGAGTGCAAAAGCAATATTGTGCGCTATCGTGTCGCTGAAAAGAAAATTGTCCTGCGGAACATATGCGGCGTTTGCTCTTACCGTTCGTATCGGAACTGTATTCACATCGTATCCGCCTACAAAAAGTGTGCCGTCGGGCACATTGTATGCACGAAGTATCAGATCAACGATCGTGGTTTTTCCCGCGCCCGTCTTTCCGATAAGTCCGACGTGCTCGCCCTCATTTATTCTAAATGTGAGGTCGGTAAGCGCATCGTACTCTGCACCGGGATGTCGGAAGGTGAGACTTTTAAACTCAACATCTCCCGAAAGCTCGTTTATATCAAGTACGTCATCTCTGTCGTGCACATCGGGCTTTGCTTCAAGAAGCTCGCCTATACGCTTAAGCGATGCCTTTCCGCGTGAGCGCATCTCGATAAGCTGCGAGACCGCCATAACAGGCCAGATTATCGAAGTGAAGTAGCCAATAAATTCAACAAGCATACCTGCGTTGAAATCCCCATGCCAGACCAGATATCCGCCGTAACCGAGAATTACACACACGACAGATTCAACAAAGAGAGTAACCAGTATATTAAGAAGCGTCGAGGTCTTGGTATATTCAACATTGGTATCTTCGTTTTTCTTATTTATCTTTTTAAAGGACATCTGTTCGATAAGCTCTTTTACAAAGGCTTTTATGACCGCGATTCCCGAGAACGACTCCTGCGAGAAGTCCGACATTGAAGAAAACGCCGCCTGACGCGCATCCCATTTTTTCTCAAGTCTGTGATCCATAACGGCACCGATTATAAATAAGAAGACCATAGGGATTATAGCGAACAGTGTAAGAAGAGAGTCCATAAAATACATCTTGATGATCGCAAGTCCGCCCAAGAAAAGCGCATCAAAAAGCATAAGCGGTCCCCATCCGAAACAGTCCTGCACAGTCTCAAGGTCATTTGTGAAAAGCGTCATAAGATTACCGACCTTGTTTGTCTGATAGTACTGTTGTGAGAGATCCTTTAAGTAATCAAACATTCTACCGCGAAGATGGGTCTCCATTTTGATTGCCATACCGCGAAAGCAAACACGCCACGCGAAACGGCCGATAACGATACCTATAATAATCACTATCATAGGCAAACAGACACGGTCGAGCAAAAAGTCTATATTAAAAGGAAGGATAATACCGTCAACGTTTACACTCCCGTCTATTAAACCGTTTACGACAGAGCGGTAAAGCTCGGGAATGATAAGCTGTGCGTAGTCAACAAGCACCAGAGCCGCCAAGCCTATAAGAATAGCCGGCATATGCCTCAGATAATATTTATTTATATGCTTTCCAAAAAGCAATCCGCTCACCTCAATTCTTCAAAACACAGTAATTATACCATATATTTCCCACCGTGTAAACCGATATCAGAAAATTGAAATATACCGTTGGTTGAGATAAAAACAGCCCGCCGAAAACGGCGGGCTTTTTTAAGCTGCATATTATCCAAGTTTGTTTTTCTGATAGATTTTTGCTGCGTCGGCAATGATCTGTGCGGCGCCATCGGCTCCGATTATCTCGCTGTCTATGCAAAGCTCATAATTCTCGAATTGACCCCATTTGCGGCCTGTGTAAAAGTTATAGTAATTTGCACGGCGCTTGTCTGTCTTATTAACAAGATCTTTTGCCGCATTCTCCCCTATACCGTTGCGCTCTGCAACGTGCGCTATTCTTGCCTTGGTATCGGCATAAATGAAGACGCCGAGGTGGCAAGGATAATCGCGAAGTACATAATCCGCGCTTCTTCCGACGATAACGCAGGGGCCTTCATCCGCAAGCTCTTTTATAAGCTCTGACTGAGTGAGGAACAGTTTATCGTTGATCGGGATATCATAACCGACATTAGCGCTTCCGCCGTATATCGACGATCCCATAGCAAGTGTATAAAGCAAGCTGTTTGTTGCCTTCTCGTCTATAGTATCAAGAAGATCGAGGTTTATTCCGCTCTTTTGGGCAGCAAGAACGATAAGCTCTCTGTCGTAAAACTTTATCCCAAGAAGCTCTGCTACTCTTTCGCCTATCTTGCGTCCGCCGCTTCCGTACTGTCTTCCAATAGTAACAATCAAATTATTTGTCAAATTCTATCCCTACCTTTCCCGGATATTTTTTCTTTGTACCAATTATATCAAAAAAAAGTATTTTTGTAAATAGTTTTTATGATATTTGTACATTATCAATATCTTTTCATATATATTTTATAAAAATCATACAAATATACAAAGAGAAAGGACGGAATATATGAAAAAGCTAAAAAAACTGATCATAAACGCCCTTGTGCTCACCTGCGCATCTTTTATGATGCGCACGGTAAGTGTAAGCTTCAACGTATATATATCAAACAAGATAGGTGCCGCAGGAATGGGGCTTTTTTCACTTATCAACAGCGTATATTCCTTTGCGCTTACATTTGCGACATCCGGAATCTTTATCGCCGCAACGCGTCTTAGCTCGGTTGCACTCGGTAAAAACGATAAGTCCGAAGTAAAAGCGGCTATGAAAAAATGCTTTATTTACAGTCTTTCATTTGGCTCTGCCGCCGCACTGTTGCTTTTTTCTCTGGCAGGACCGATAGGCACCGTGATCCTGAAAGACTCACGCACCGTCTTTCCTTTACGTCTGCTTGCTTTTACCCTTCCGGTAATTTCCATGTCATCGGCGATGAACGGATATTTTACCGCAGTGCGGCGTGTATACAAAAACGCCGCGTCACAGATATTTGAGCAAGGTATCAAGATATCTCTTACCGTATATGCGCTCAATATGCTTGCTCCCGACGGTATCGAAGCCGCCTGTGTTGCGATCGTCGCAAGCGGAGCGGTGTCCGAGCTCGCGTCGTTTTTATTTATATTTGCAGAGTATCTGATAGACAAACGCATACATATGAAAACCGAGCAGACTGCCAAGAACGGTAAATATCTCACGCGTTCCCTTCTCGGCATCGCTCTTCCGACAGCGTTCAGCACTTATGCCAGATCCGGACTTTCGACAATAGAACACATATTGATACCGCGCGGACTTGAGCTGAGCGGCGCTTCAAAAGACCGGTCGCTTGCCGCATACGGTACACTGAACAGTATGGTCCTTCCGATAGTTCTTTTCCCGTCTGCTGTAATAAGTTCATTTTCAGGTCTTCTCGTGCCCGAGCTTGCAGAATGCCAGGTCCAAAAAAACAAGGCAGAGATAAAATACATATTGTCACGTGTGTTTCAGCTCTCTCTTTTGTTCTCAATAGGAGTTGCGGGAGTGCTCATATGCTTTTCGGGGGAACTCGGTCTTATGATATACGACAGTGCCGAAGCGGGCGAATACATAAGAAAGATCGCCCCGCTCGTCCCCATAATGTATTTAGATACCACGACAGATGCTATGTTAAAGGGTCTTGGCGAGCAGGTATACACGATGAATGTAAACCTCATAGATTCTGCTCTCGGCGTACTGCTCGTTCTGACACTCCTTCCGCCTTTCGGTATACAGGGATATATTGCGGTGATATTCATTTGCGAGATAATAAATGCCGCTATGAGCATATACCGCCTTTTGAAGGTGGGAGAAATAGAGCCGAATATTATCCGGATCGTATTCGCGCCTCTGCTTTGTATATGCGGTGCAACATCATCAGTTAAAATATTGTCCCGTATCGCTCATTTCCCACATATATCCGATCCGAAGGGACTTGTTTTATGTATAATGCTCTCCGTTATTTTATATATATTTTTCGCATATCTTACAGGATGCATATCAAAAGATGACATCAAATGGGTCAAACAGATATTCAAAAAATAAAAGGGGCGAACTGCCCCTTTTATTCGTGTGAATCGGTCTTTATATATTCCCTGACCTTTACGTCCTCGCCGCGTCTTGCCTTTCCTATATTAGGGGCGTGTTTAATGATAATAAGCACGCTTACAAGCACCGCAAGCAAGACCGAGACGATACCGGGGTGTCTGAAAGCATACAGCAACGGGAACAATATTCCCGCCGAGATCGGCATTGCAACGCCGTAGTTGACGATAAGCATCAAAATAAGCGATATTGCCAATAGGATAAGAAAAAGCACGGGATCAAGAGCAAGTATCATCCCGCCGTAGGAAGCAAGTCCCTTTCCACCCTTGAATTTGAGATAAAACGGGAATATATGCCCGACGACCGAAGCACATCCCGCAAGTATCCCCGCGAATGAAATCGCAGGCAAGATCGCCTCGGCAAGCTTAACGGCAACGTATGATTTTGCAATATCAAATACCATAACGATCGCACCCCAGAGCTTACCGAAGATAAACATCGTATTGCTTGCCCCGAGGTTCTTTGTACCCTTCTTTCGAAGATCTACCTTTTTGATCTTACCGATCAGCGCGGAAGGACTAAGAGATCCCAAAAGGTATCCAAAAAAAACCGTAAATAAAATTTTCATATTTCACCTATGTTAAATAAAGTATCTGTACCTATTATACTACGTAATTATTTATTTTTTGTTAAATATTGCGAAAAGATCAATTATCTTTTTTATTCTCTTTTGCGTTCGTCTTCTTTTTATTTATGGTCGATTTTACCTTTTCTTTCATCTGTATAAGGACGGCAAGCGTCTTTTGGTCATTGGGAAACAAAAGCTTCATTAAAATAATGGCGATCGCAACCGTCACGATCTTCTCGGGAGAGATCGGCAACCATAAAAATGCCAGATACGCGCTCGATATCCATATCATCCACTCTATGCTCCAAAAGGTTCCTATACCGAGCATTATATACGACCAGCCGTTAGTTACAAGCCAAGCGATACCCAAACACAGAAGAAGCTTGGGATTTAAAATGAACTGTACGATCTTTTTCAGCTTTTCTTTCATTCTACAGCCTTATCAAAAAAATGGTCTATATTAATTTTAACACAAAAATGTGAACAATACAAGAACATGCGCCGAGAAAATCGGCGCATGGCTTTTACGCTTTTTCAAATCCTATAAGAAGTCCGCCCGCCTCTGCATAAAAGCTGCAAAGCCCTCTGCAATTCTGAAGCTCGACGCGTACACGGCTGAACTCTTCCTTTATCTTCTCTGCCAACAGCTTTCCCGCCTTTTCGTTAAAGCAGTGCGATATCTTCACTCTTCCGTTCTTAAGTCCAAGCCTCTTAAGATTCTCAACTATGCAATCAAGCGCGCGCATCTCTCCGCGGCATTTTGCAAGCTGTTCAAGATCTCCCCTGTCACTTGCCTTACCGACAACGCGGATGCCGAGCACTCCTGCGACCTTCGCCGCTATCGGACTTACGCGCCCATTGTTTGCAAGGTTTTTCATAGACTCAAGCATAAAGAGCAGACCTGTTTTTTGGCTGTATGCCTTTATTTCTCCGCTTATCTCATCAAAGCTTTTTCCATCAGTAATAAGCTCCTCGATCTTCTCCAATATCAGTCCCATCTCAGGGCCTGTCGATAGAGAATCAAGTACAAATACACGTCTTCCGGGATGCGCTTCCTCATACGTACGCTTAGCAAGCATTGCCGAGTTATAGCTTCCCGACAAAGTTGCTGTTATCGTCACACAATAAACCTCATCGGCATCCCCGAAAGCACCGAGCCAATCATTCATATTCGGGCAGGAGGATGAAGACTTACCCTTGTAGGAAAGAAGATCCTGCACCATACCGTGCACATCAAGGTCGTTATTGTCGACATATTCCTTTTCTGCGGTTATTATCTTAAGCGGCGCTACGCATAACTCGACATTTTTCAAGTCAAACAAATCGCAAGATGAGTCTGATACTATTCTTATTTTTCTCTGTTCCATAATTACCTCTTTTCTTATACAGCTCTTGTATCTTCCGTAGTATAAACAAGCGGCATCTGATACTCTTTTTCGTAAACACATTTCCAAGCTTCGAAATTTGTTTCCATCATTTTATCAATTTTTTTACCGTATGTCAAGGTCTCATCCGGGAATATCGGTTCGCAGATATTTATTGTATACTCCTGAACATAGAACCCGTCCTCACCCATAATATCCGAATC
>CAYZHW010000066.1:0-8573 GCA_964478105.1 uncultured Lachnospiraceae bacterium
CCAAGGCGTAAACAGTGATTAGTATTTCTGATCCATAGTCAGTCTCCTTTGGTATTTTTTGTACATATTTATTATACAACAAACTTGTTGTAAAGTCAACAAGTAAAAAAGCAGGGCCTTGGCTCTGCTTAATATTTCATTAGAGTATTTTTTACAAATTCCGTATCAAGCTCGGTAAATGGGATTATCGGCTTCGGGAGTTCTTTTGAGAGCACCTTTGTGTACCACATAACATCTCGCCATTCTCCTTTTTTATATCCGACAAAATCCATCGTACCGGTGTGTGTGAATCCCATTTTTTTGTGGAGTGCGACACTGCGCTCGTTGGGCGAGGTTATACCCGCAACAAGGGTTACGAAGTTCTGGGCGCTAAGTATCTCCTCAAGCGCCCCGTATAGCTTTTCGCCTATATGCATTCCGCGCTTTTCGAGGTCGATGTATATAGATAGCTCGCACGACCAATTATACGCGGCGCGTTCTCTGAATTCGGAAGCATAAGCATAGCCTATCGGTACACCGTCATCTTCGGCGACGATATAGGGATATTTCTCAAGCTTGTGCGAGATACGCTTTGCAAATTCCGCTTCGTCAGGTGCGGTATATTCAAAACTTATAGAGGTGTTTGTTACGTAATATTCATATATTCGCGCAAGTTGTGCGGCATCTGCGACGGTGGCGATCCTTAATTTTATCATTTTGCATTCACGACAAGCCCGAGGCTTTCAGCTTTCTTCTTTTTGTGATTGTATACGATCATATATGCCACAAACTGAGCCAAGAATGTCAGTATCCACGACACAGGGTAGGAAAAGTAGAGCGAATCGAGATTGTGAAAGGCTTCAAGACGGAATATCGTGTATATCCAACCGACACGGATACCGCAGGCACCAAGTATCGAGATGATCATAGGAACGACCGATGCGCCCATTCCGCGAAGTGCGCCCGTGGTGACGTCCATAATGCCGCACAGGAAATAGGGAAGGCAGATATAGGTCATTCGTGTGATGCCGTAGGTGATCGCTTCTGCAGAGTCGGTTATGTATATGGACAAAAGATGCGGTGCAAGCAAGCGTCCGCTGATACCGAGAACCACTCCGACGATCGCTACACATCCGAGGCAGGTCCAGAATATCTTTTTTATGCGCTTGAAATTACCTGCGCCAAGGTTCTGAGCGGTGTAATTGAGTGAGGTCTGCGAGAAGGAATTAAGCGAGACCCACACAAAGCCCTCAATGTTCGCTGCCGCGGCATTTCCGGACACGACGATATCTCCGAAGGAGTTTACAGAGGATTGGATGAGAACGTTTGAAATCGAAAAGATCGCGCCGTTGATACCCGACGGAAGACCGATGACAAGTATCTTCTTTACCTGCGCCCCGTAGAAACGCATATCGCGAAGAATAAGTCGGCATGCATCTGTGCGGCGCATCAGCGCGCGCACGACAAGGACGGCCGATATTGCCTGAGATATAGTGGTAGCAAGCGCGACACCGGCAACATTCATATGAAATGCGGTAACAAAGAACACGTTGAGGACGACGTTTACCACTCCTGCGATGGTAAGGTAGATAAGCGGCCCCTTTGTGTCACCTACCGCGCGAAGGATCGAGGCGGAAAAGTTGTATACCATATTGAAGATTATACCGCCGAAGTATATCTTCATATACAAGGACGAAAGTTCAATTACGTTTTCGGGGGTGTCCATAAGAGCAAGCAGCTCTTTTGAAAATGCTACGCCGATAACGGTAAGAATAGCGCCAGACAGTATGGCAACCGGAAGGGTGGTGTGCACGGTGCGGCGCACGGATTCCCAGTCGCGCTGACCGTAGGCGTGTGCGACGGTGACACCCGAGCCTACCGAAAGACCGGTAAACAACGCCACGATGAGTGTGGTGATAGAGCCTGTCGCACCGACGGCACCGACGTACAGACTTCCGCAAAAACGTCCGACGACAACAAGGTCGGCGGCGTTAAAAAAGAGCTGGAGCAGGCTGGTGAGAATTATCGGGATCGTATATAAAACTATCCCCTTGAAAAGGGGGCCTTCGGTCATTCTCGTGCTTGATTTTTGCATTTTTATCTACCTCATAAGAATCGAAAACTCTATAATTCAATTATACTGTGATATGTCGAAATTTTCAAGTGATTTGAAAAAATAAAAGGACCTCTGCGAAAAAATTTTCCGCAGAGGAATCTTGTCATATTACCGCACCTTCGAGCATCGCCTTTTTCTTCTTTATTTTATAGACTATCGCAAATGCGCTTATTTGGAATACGAAGGTTATTGCCCAGGATATCGGATAGGATGCAAAGAGGGATGCGAGCGAGTGGAACTCTTCGACTCTGAAGATCGTGTATATCCAGGCGATTCTAAAACCGCACACGCCGAGTACCGATATCACCATAGGTACGGTCGAAACGCCCATTCCGCGAAGTGCGCCCGTAGAGACGTCCATAAGTCCTGCAACACAGTAGAAGAGAGTGAGATAGGTCATTCTTGTTATACCGCAGGCAATCGATTCTGCCGAATCGGTTATGTATATCGAGAGAAGCGGCTCACCGAAGAAATACATTATCTGTCCCGCGGCAAAGCCGAAAACAAATACCATAACAAGGCAGACGAGCACCATCTGCTTTATTCGTTTGAAATTTCGTGCACCGAGATTCTGTCCCGCATAGTTGAGTGCTGTGTGATTAAAGGCATTGACCGATGTTGAAAGAAAACCCTCAATATTGCTTGCCGCCGCGCTTCCCGCGACAGCTATGTCGCCGAACGAGTTGATCGAGGATTGAATTATAACGTTTGATATCGCAAAGAGAGAGGAGTTTATTCCCGCGGGCAGACCGATCGCGATGATCTTACCGAGCTCTTTGCCGTAGAACTTCATTTCGCGAAGCACCAAACGGCAGGCGTCGGTACGACGCATCAGTGCCCACGTGGTAAGTATAGCCGACACCGCTTGGGAGATAACGGTTGCAAGCGCAACCCCGTCAACGTCCATATCAAAAAGAGTGACGAATATTATGTTTAAAACAACGTTTATGATACCTGCGATCGTGAGGTAAACGAGCGGGCTTTTTGTATCTCCGGCGGCACGAAGGATCGCGGCGGCGAAGTTGTAGAGCATTGTGAAAACGATACCGCCGAAATAGATGCGCATATATATAGCAGAGAGGGGCAGGAGATTTTCAGGCGAGTCCATAAGAACGAGCAATGGCTCTGCAAGTGCTACACCGATAACTGTGATTATGATACCGCATACAATAGCCATAGGAATGGCAGTGTGTACCGCGCGGTGTATTTCGGTCTCATTCTGTCTGCCGTATGCCTGCGCGACTGCAACACCGGCGCCTATCGAAAGACCAATGAAGAGCTGTACAATAAGGTGAGTCACCGATGTTGTTGCACCGACGGCTCCTACGTACATACTTCCGCAAAAACGTCCTACGATCACAAGATCAGCCGCGTTGAAAAGCAATTGAAGAATGCTTGTGAGTATTATCGGTATCGTGTAGAAAATTATGCCGCGTATAAGAGGTCCTTTGGTGAGCGCCGCACTTGATCTTTTCATATGATCTGTCCTCCAGCGAGAAAAGGTTTTGCACAACTATCATTATAGTCTTTTTTGCTTGATAAATCAATAGTTTCTAAATATTAATATCATCGGTGGAGGGGTTGTCTATAAGTTCCCCGTTTTGAGTGAAGCGTGAGCCGTGACAGGGGCAATCCCACGAATGTTCTTCGCGGTTGTATTTCAGTGCACAGCCAAGATGAGGACAACGCGGCGCACTTGGAGTGGCAATATTAACTATTGCTTCGAATGCGTTTACGGCAAGCTGAGGATGAAGTATACTTCTTGAAGGGGAAAACACGGGGGCAAAGTCGTTGTGCTTTCCGAGCACGGCGTCACATAGGATCATCGCGGATACCATAGCCGAACTCATTCCCCATTTGTTAAAGCCTGTTGCTACGTACAGGTTCGGCGTCGACTTTGCATATTGCCCGATATAGGGAATGCCGTCAAGGCTCATACAGTCCTGCGTTGCCCAACTGTATTCTTCGGTTGCAGAAGGGTAGCAGCGCTTTGCAAATTCGCGCAATTCTCGCCAATTCCCACCGTTTTTGCCCGTTCTGTGATCCCCGCCGCCTACTAAAAGAAGGTCCTTGTAGTTTCTAAATGACATTCCTTTTTCGGCTTCATCTACATAGATCCCGTTTACATTCGGGGCGTTTTTGAGTGCTGTTACATAAGAACGGTGTTGATACATTTTCAGAAAATACAGACCGTGTTTGTTCAGGAACGGAAAGTGAGTTGCTATAACGATATTCTCGGCGTGTATAGTGGCGTTGTTCGTTTTGGCTGTTTTGGGAGAAAGTTCAATGACTTTGGTGTTTTCAAAAATATTAAGGTCTTTTGATATCGCATAAGCGAATTTCAATGGGTGAAACTGTGCTTGCCGTTCGACTTTGACTGCACCTTCGGTTTTAAACGGCAGGGGCAGATCATTTGTAAATTCAGCACGAAGTCCGAGTTTTGCATATGCTATCAATTCTTTTTCTATCTTTTTTCTGTTGTCAGTGGAATATACAAAAGAATCGCACTCCGAAAAATCACAATCAATGGTTTGAGAGAGCTCGTGGTATGTTTCAAGCGCGGTACGGTTTGCTTCAAGATACATTTTTGCTTTTTCTTGGCCGACGGAGCGGATGAGCTTGTCGTAGATGAGCCCGTGTTGAAAGGTTATTTTTGCGGTCGTGTTTTTTGTAATACCGCTGCATATTTCATTTGCTTCTACGAGGACACAGTTTACACCGGCTTTTTTTAACATATATGCACAGCTCAGTCCTGCGAGCCCTGCGCCGATGATGAGAACATCGGTCTTTATGTCTTTGGTTAAGGCATCAAAATGCGGTCGCTCTGCGGTCTTTTGCCATACTGAATCCATAAAAATCACCTCAAAGCTTATTCTGCACAGACTTTGAGGTGATTATGTTTATATTTTATTTTTTATAACTTATAAGCTCATCGGCACTCTTCCTTTTCTTTTGCCTTATTGTGTCTCCTTCTGACGCATAGCCGAGAGTGATAACTAATCTGACCGGCTTGGTAAGTGAGCAGATCTCTCTTATCTTTTTATCGTCAAACCAGCCGAGAATGCAAGTCCCGAGTCCTTGTGCCGTTGCTTCAAGGCATATATGCTCGGCGGCGATACCGATATCGATCGAGCGGTAGTCATTGCCCTTGAGCTTTGCGCCGAGCGCCGCCGTTTTGACATAGTCTTCTTCGGAGATGACTATCATCACGGGGGCTTTTGCGGCAAATTTGTTCATCCCCATACCCATACAGGCGGATGCTACCGCACTCGCACTCTCGCCGGTGCATACGGTGAGATGATAAGGCTGACTATTGCAGGCGGACGGAGAGAGAATGGCGGATTCAAGTATCGCATCGAGCTTTTCGCGCTCGACGGGACGGCTTTCATTGTAATTTCTACACGATTGGCGTGTATTTGCTATTTCTGTAAAGTTCATTGTTTGCTCCTTATAAAATCGATCAGTCTGTTCCAATCCTCGCGGGAAAAATAATGCGTTCCGGTGCGAAGGTGGTATCCGAGGTCACCCGAGAAGAATTTATCACCGATCTCAGGTAATCTGTTGTCGCAGATAAAGCCGTTGTCAAATGCGGATGAGGCGGCAATACAGCACAAAAATTCGGATATAGGATCCGCCCACGCATCCTCGGCGGCACTTCCTATAAGCACTTTGCGCGGTGCTATCGAAGAAATGAGAAAATGCTGATCGTGCGGCATAGTTTCTTCTTTGTCTATGTATTTTTTGTAATTTTCACAAAACCAATACGGAAATTTTGCCATAATATCGCGTATACGTTCGCCCGATTTTCCACGCGTGAGCGCTGCACCTGTACAACCGGAATCGTTTGAATAAGCATATGCAAAGCGTTCATCTGTGGCGGCGGCGAGGAGCGCGGTCTTTCCAAGGCGCGAGTGGCCGCAAACGACAGCAGAGGAGAGATCAAGTACGTCTGTAAGCGTTTTTGCATGATCCATTACTCTATGCGCTGCCCACGCCCACATCGCGATCTTGCCCGCACCGGAAGACGGTCTTTTTTCGTTCTTGTAAAGTATGCCCGCAAGCCCGTCACTAAAGTCAGCGTTGTCGTGCGTTACATCCTCGTAGCAAAATGAGAACACGGCAAAGCCGGCATCGATAAGTTCCTCGCTTGGCATATATCTGTCGGGTACGGCGTCGCGGAAGTTTATGTGTACAAAAAACGGATGCTTACCCGCCGCAGTCGGCAGTGTAGCATAAAAGGGAAATGAAAAATCATCTCCGTCTATCTTGCAGTGTGCGATTATCTTGTTCAGATGAGCCTTACCCGCGCAAAAGTTTTTGACGATATCGGTTTTTACCTCGAATTCTATCAAATCGGGCTTTCTTGGAATATATCCGTAGACCTCGCTCTGCAGTATTTCAAGCATCTCGCTTCTGCTTTTAAGCTCTGGCAGATTCCGTTTGTTTAAGAGTTCTGTAAGCATTTTTCTTCTCCCTGTTGGTATATATTTCTATTTTAGCACAGAGTGTGATATTTATCAATTGTATTTTTGACATCACCGCCTATCATACTTTGCATATAATGACAACAGGAGGTGAAAAACAAATGACATTCTTTAATTGCGATAACAGATTCTACTGTCCCGGTGCTGCGCTTATCGTCAGCTTTCTAATCGGCGTCATCGCGGCGTTTCTGCAGATAACGGGCGTGATCAGCGTCACATCGGCATTCCTTTGGGTAGTCCTAGGAATCGCTGTAGTCTACCTTGCGGTCTTGCTGATATCGGTTGCGATAAGCGGTGATATCGGCGAGTGCGGCGACACATCGCTATCGACCTTGCTTGCGGGCATTCTCGGCAGTGCACTCTTCTCGGTAATCCTTCTTGCAGTGAGCTTCACGGCAGGAAGCATCCTCGGGGCTATCTTTGTCGGTGCACTTCTTTTCTTCCTCTCACTGACCTTGACTTCTGCTGCTTGCCTTGTAAGATGTATTGCTAACAACTAACAGAAAAAGCCTGCACTGTTTGGTGCAGGCTTTTATAGATCAAACTGTGTCGGGGAGAGCTGTGGATATACCGCCCATAAAGGAGTCTTCGCTGTATTTAATAAGCTTGAATATTCCGTTTTCGTAATCGACCTCGGTGACCGAGGCATTGGACGGCCAGGGGCGGTCCTTTATCTCATCAAGCGTTTTACCCTCTATACGGCATACAAATGTGCGTATCGGCGTTGCGTGAGAGAACAGGCATATAGTTTTGCCGTCGTTTTCGCGTGCGAGTTTTTCGATCTCGCGTGTTACACGTTCCTGTACTTCTGCGACGCTTTCACCGCCGGTGCAGCGGGAATGACCGATATTATCTATC
The DNA here is from genome assembly GCA_964478105.1 of uncultured Lachnospiraceae bacterium. Lineage (GTDB taxonomy): Bacteria > Bacillota > Clostridia > Oscillospirales > CAG-272 > CAYZHW01. Next base: position 7,438 of record CAYZHW010000066.1, read on the forward strand.
CACACCTTCCAATCCTCGGGGTAGAGCACCGGAATATCGCGAAAGGGGAGTATTTCCCATTTGCCCGCCCTTATCTCGCGGATGCCTTCATTCTTTGTGATGGGCAAATTTTTCTTTTTTGCGGTGTGCTCGGAGGTCTGGTATGCGCGAGTAAGGTCGCTTGCGTATATTTTATCTATGTGAATATTTTTTAGATATTCTGCCGTACGTTCTGCCTGTTCGTGTCCAAGCTCTGTGAGGTCCATATTCTCCTGACCGAGAAACACGTCCTTGAGGTTGGCTTCCGACTGCCCGTGACGTACAAGATATATTTTTGTCATTTTCATCTCTCCTTAGATAATCTGATAATATTTTAGCACAAAATGAAGATATATGCAATAAAAAACCGATGCAAAAAGCATCGGTTTTTGTTATTGTTTTTAATTACTTAGCGGCTGTAACCTTTGTGATGTGAGTGTTAACACCCTCATACCAGTAGATAAAGCCTTCAACGTCGATAACGTCGCCTGCCTTAAGCTCGCCAACTGCCTTGTAAACGTCTGTGTCAACGCCTGTGAGGTAGAACTCAACGCAGAAGCTGTAGGATACGCCGTCTTTGGAAAGAGTAACGTAGATATCATCACCGGGTGTACCGTTCTTGTACTCTACCTTTTCAACTGTCATACCCTTGAATACAGCAAACTCGTTCTGATGGTCGATGAGTTCGTCCTTGCCGAGAAGGCTTGTTGCATCAAATGCTTCAGCAATGTATGTGTCGCCACCTTCGACAAACTCGAATGTGCCGCTCATGATCTCAACTTCGCCTGCCCAAGCGCCCTTTGTACCTGTTACACGGATCTTTGTGCCGGGTACGAGCTTAGCAGCGTCAGCCTCAGAGCAAGCAAGCTCATAGAGGAAGTAAGCACCGTCGGGGCTCTGGCAGTAAACAGTTACTTTGTCGGACCACCAGGACTGGTGAGCCTGAACATAAGTCTCAACCGTTACCTCGGAGTCCATAGCAGCTGCCATATACTGCTCGTGTGTCAATGCTGCGGGAGCTACTGCTGTGATGTGAGTGTTAACACCCTCATACCAGTAGATGAAGCCTTCAACGTCGATAACGTCGCCTGCCTTAAGCTCGCCAACTGCCTTGTAAA
>CAYZHW010000067.1:0-8435 GCA_964478105.1 uncultured Lachnospiraceae bacterium
AGGATCGGCTCAAATCCAATGCCGTCACGCAAAAGTTGAACAATAAAAATAACCACACAAATTCCGATAACGAGATATGTGAGAATTTTGGAAAGTCCCGCGAGCTTGATCTGAAGAGGGGTTTTTCCTTCTTCTGCATTTGCCAAAGCATCCGCGATCTTACCCATTTCGGTTTCCATACCTGTAGCTGTAACTACAGCTTTACCGCGGCCGTAAACAACGGTAGATCCCATAAATACCATATTTTTGCGGTCTCCGAGCGGAACATCGCCGCTCTCGCCTGCCTTGAGCGCTTCTTCCTTCTTATCAACAGGAACTGACTCTCCCGTGAGGGCTGCTTCTTCGATCTTCATACTTGCACACTCTATAATACGTGCATCAGCGGGAACTGCATCACCTGCTTCAAGAATAATGATATCACCGACAACAAGGTCTTCACTGGCAATACTGATCTGTTTTCCGTCACGTATTACCTTGGACTGTGCTTTTGACATTTCCTGAAGTGCTTCAATAGCCTTTTCTGCTTTGCTTTCCTGGAATACTCCGAGTATAGCGTTGATGAGTACAACAGCGAGAATGATTACAACGTCGGAAGGGAAGCCCATATGCCCCGAATGTATTCCTTCGTATATCTCAACGCCGGCGGAAATTGCTGCAGCTACCAAAAGAATGATAGTCATAGGTTCGGCAAGCTGCTTGAAAAATCTGTGGATAAGTGACTCCTTTTTACCTTCAACAAGCTTGTTTTTTCCGTTTTTCTCAAGTCTTGCTTCGGCTTCTTTCGAGGACAGACCGTTTACGTCTGTTTCAAGTTCCTTAATGACTTCGTCACAAGGTCTTAAGTAGTGATTCATTCTCTGATTCTCCTAATCGTTTATTTTGGGAATAAAAAAGACTTTTGCAGCAGAACACTGCAAAAGTCTTGCTTACAACTGGTGCAACACGTGACCGAACTTGCAGCTAAGCAAATTGGATTGACGATCAAGTGTCCGTCAACAAAGACGGAAGCTACTCCCTTTCACAAGGGGTAGTATACCACATTTATGATGTTTTGTCAAGGTAAATTGTGAAAATCAACAACCGTAGTTCCGTGGAAATATGCCTGAAGTATAGTTTGAGCAGCCAATCCGAGCTCAGCCAAGTCTTTAGCCCCGCTTTGACTAAGTCCTACGCCGTGCCCCCAGCCTTTTCCTGCAAAAATAAAGTTGTTAGGATCCTTGGCATATACAGTTTCTGTAACGATATCAAGTACCGCCTTAACGGTAATGGGGCCGTTTGTAGTCGTCACCGTGGTGCGATACGACGAATTTCCGTTGCCACCCATAATCACGACCTTATCTCCGACTGCGTATCCGTCCGATGTAAGTATTGTTGAAGTCAGAAGAGTCTTGTAGCCGGTGGAATTGATAGTAAGACTTGCAGCAGTGTCGTTCACAACGAGTCCGTGAATACCGCTCATTACATACTGATCAAAAAGCATAAGATCTGTATTGGTTGCTGCAGGTTCCTCAGGGGTACTTACAGTCGGAGGCCTGTATGTACCGCTGTTATCGGTTATCGTCACGTCTACAAGCTTGGCATAAGTGCGCTGTACACTTCCGCGTCCGACAACAAAATTAGAGCTTTTGACAAACTTAGTAAGTTTGGAACGCACAACGTCGGTATTTGTTAATGTCACAGAATGGCCGTTTGAATCGTATACCGAAAGCGACTTAACAAATCCCGTGTCTCCGGAAAATGAGTTTATAGTAATATTGGATATTGCCGAAGTAAGCTGTGAGTATCCCTGTGTACCGTTAAGATACGAATAAAGCTCGCTCGGCGAAACCTCTGAGGTCCATACTCCGTAAGTTGCATTTGTGTAGTCTTCCCAAGGTGTACTTTGCGAAACTATGTAGCCCGGATTGGTTCCGCCCCATGCCTCGCTCGCAAGCACCGTTTCACCGCCCATAGTTGAAGAATAGAACGCGCTCACGACCTTGTTATTATATTGCAGAACCATATCTTCGGTAGACGAAACAGCCGTTACAACATTGCTGTTTGTACGCCCCATACCGAGGTAAGCCTGGCAGTGCGTGGAATTACACAAATCAAAACCATATGTATTATAGTGACGCTTCATATTAGCGATAGAAAACGAACGTGTCGTTATCGCAAACGCTTTCTGCACTTCCATAGGCCACGAAGAACTTATCTCCCAAGGCAAAACACCCTTAACATATTCTTCAAGGTGAAGGAGATTGATGACCGTCACGCCGTCAACCGATCCGAGTCTGTAACGACCGTAGCAAAACACACCTGTGTAGATGTTGTTTGCGGGAGTTTTTGTATATGCCGTAGTGCTTCCGCTTTGAATAGGCATAAGTCCGAGGTAATAACGGTCTCCGTTACTGTATTCGAATATGATCTTGTCCGTATACGGATCAACCATAGAAACACCGTAAGCCGAAGGAGATGCTACACCGAAACTGTGTCCGCCGGTAGCCGAGGAGATAGACTCAATTGCAGCCTCTGCCTGCGCCTCGGACGCAAAGTGTCCGATCCTGATCCTGTACATACCGTTTATGTATGCGGGAAATGCGTAATACCCGATAGAAGAAAGGGCAGAAGAGAAGCCGGATATCCAATATTCAACATCGCTCTGCGAATTAAAAAACGAAGAAAGCTCAACGTGGTATCCACCGATAACAACATTGCTGTCGGAAATAGAATATGTCATCGAGCTTTTCGAAAGATTTGCGTCACTTGTGACCGAGACTCTTGTAGTAGATGTCGACCAAAGCGGATCAAAGGATCTTGAATCGGATATATGTGCCGATCCAATAACAAATCCATACGTTGTAGAAGTTTCAAAGCCAACTGTAACACCGTTGCCGTACATAAGACCGCACGCGACGTATTTTTCATTTTTTTGATCAGACTCAAAAGAATAGGAACTGTAATCCGCAGCAGAGGCAGAGAGTATAACCGAATAAAGTGCGGCAAACACGGTTCCGCCTACCATAAGTATGGCAAGTATCCAAGCTGCGATCCTTATAAACAGTTTTTTACGAGTTTGTGCCCGGTTTGACAATTGTGTATCCTCCTCTCACCATAACGTATGCTCCTGCACTCGATGTGACCATTATTCCTCGTCCGTCGCCACCGCGCGGTACGATAAGGTTATGGTTCGAGGGAACAGAGAATTCATTGAGCAGGTCAAGACCGTCGGTGATATCGGAAAGTCCCTGAGAATCAAAAGGAGAAACGATAATTGCAGTACCTGTACGAAGTATGATCTCACATCCTGTTGGGGTAAGTATTTTTTCGCCCTGATTCAAGAAAACAACTTCATATGTAGCAGAACCGCCCGATTCGACTGTTTGAAGAAGCGAATTGTACTTGTTCTGCAGTTCGGTCAGCTTCGTCTGAAGCTCTGTAAGCTTCTTTGCGTTCTCGGTAGCCTGATTAGAAGTAACGCCTCCGCCCTCAAGAGTAGTGAGCCTGTCATTAAATTGAGAGATAGTTGCCGACACGCCGGACATTTTATCCTCGATCTTAGGCATAAATACATCATTAAGGTAACTAAGCGTAACAAGCGGATCTATAGAACTGTCATAATTGGCGGCAAAAACTGCTCCTGTCGCCAACATACTGATGATCAATGCGCAAATTATTGCTAATTTGGTTTTTCTCATAAAATCCTCCGTTTTTTAAACATTTACTATATTATAATACATATTTCGACAAAAAGATAGTGTGAATTCAAAAAAAGATGATAACAATTTTTGTCATTCAATTTTTAATTGCTGTACTTTAATATCCTTTTCGGATAAAAGAGTACCTGTTGCGGGGATCTTTATCTTGCGATATCCCTTCGCATTTTCATATTTTCCATCAAACTTGTCGGTCGCAACGGTTATCTTCTGTCCTTTTTTCAAATTAAATACAGTAACACCGCCGGAAGTTCTTGTTTCCTTGAGGGGAATAAGTGTAGACTTGATAAGGATAGCACGATCAGCATCGTTTATGATAAGGATCTCTTTGGGAGCATCCTCGTATATGGCCGCAACTATCGGAGACTTGTCCGAATAAGCGCCGACGAGCTTCTTGCGGTTTCCTTTGGTCTGATAAGCCGAAAGCGGAACACGCACAGCCTTTCCGTTTTCAAATATAAATACTATATTGTCGGTTTCATTATACTCGGAGAGCGCCTTCATAAGAATAGGCTTTTCGCCTTGAGCCATTCCGAGCTTTGCGGGGAGGAAGTCCCCAAACAGGGAAGCCTTTACAGGTTCAAAATCCGATACCTTTGCTTTGTAGACCTGCGCTTTGTCGGTAAAGAATATAAGATCCTTGATGTTTTCGGTATCCTCATCACAAAGGATCTCGTCGCCGTCCTTTAACTTCTGTTCATCGTTTCCGCGAAGTGACTGCATAGTGATCTTCTTAAAGTAGCCTTCCTTTGTAAGAACTATCTTCGCGTTGTAGTTTTCAATAAAGGACTCTTCTTGATATTCTTCTATTTCAGAAGAATAAATAAGCTGTGTCTTTCTCGGTTTTGCGTACTTTTTCTTTATTTCGGCAAGCTGAGAAATAATAAGTGCCTTCACCTTGAGATCATCCCCAATAGTCGCTTCAAGCTCAGCGATCTCCTTCTGGAGGTTTTCGATCTCCTTTATTCTGTTTATTATATACTCACGGTTTAGGTTGCGCAGTTTTATCTCTGCAATATATTCAGCCTGGATCGTATCGATCCCGAAGCCTTTTTCGAGATTGGGAACAACGTCTGCCTCATTTTCCGTCTCTCTGATTATCTTGATAGCTTTATCAATATCAAGAAGTATCTTTCCGAGTCCGAGCAAAAGATGGAGCTTGTCCTTCTTCTTGCCGAGATCATACGTGAGCTCACGGCGCAGACAGTCCATTCTGAATTTTATCCACTCTTCAAGTATTGCAATAACACCCATCTGTCTGGGAGAACCGTTGATAAGTACATTAAAATTGCATTTGAAGCTGTCTTCGAGAGGTGTGATCTTGAAAAGCTTTGTCATAAGCTTTTCGGGATCGGTACCGCGCCTGAGATCGAGCGCAAGTTTAAATCCGTTAAGGTCGATCTCGTCTCTGAAATCGGTGATCTCTTTTATCTTTCCTTCTTTAAACAGATCGGCAAGTTTCTTCTGTATAAGCTCGATCGAAGTTGAATACGGAATCTGGATGATCTCGATGCAGTTAGCCGCCTTATCATATACATAGCGGGCGCGCATTTTTACAGAGCCCTGTCCCGTCTCATAGATGGATCTCATCTGCTCTCGGTCATATATTATAGATGCACCGCCCGAAAAGTCGGGGGCTTTTATGATGTCCAAAAGTTTTTCGGTTGTCAATCTTGGATTTTTGAGCAGTGCTGTGGCACCATCGCAGACTTCCGCTAAGTTAAACGAGCATATCGACGACGCCATACCTACAGCAATACCCGTATTAGGAGTTACAAGTATGTTCGGGAAGGTTGTGGGGAGCAATACAGGCTCTTTTGTTGTGTTGTCATAGTTGTCCACCATTTCAACGGCGTTTTTGTCTATGCCGCGGAAAAGTTCACCGCAAAAGCTGTCAAGCTTTACTTCGGTATAACGTGGAGCGGCGTATTTCATATCGCTTGAATACTGTTTGCCGAAACTTCCCTTGGAATCTATAAAAGGATGAAGCAAGGCTTCATTTCCTCTTGTCAGACGCACGAGCGTTTCGTAGATCGTGATATCACCGTGCGGATTAAGGCGCATCGTCTGTCCGACAACGTTAGAGCTTTTTGTACGCGCACCTGTTAAAAGTCCCATTTTGTACATAGTATAAAGGAGCTTTCTGTGAGCGGGTTTGAGACCGTCGATCTCGGGGATCGCTCGAGAGACGATAACGCTCATAACATATGGCATATAGTTTTTTTCTATAGTTTCGGTTATAGGCTGGAGCGTCGGCTCGGCGGGAGGTGCAATAAGCGCCTCATCTTTGTCGGATTTACGTTTTCTTGCCATTTATGTTCCTCACTTCTTGTATTTTAAACCTTTTTTATTGTGTGTGCCGCAGCACGGATAAGCCTGTTATACAGCGCAAGCCCAAGGCCGTCCTTTTTCGGCAGATGCGCATATATTATATCGGCATCGTACGATTCGGTTTCGCGAAGCACAGCAAAAAGCCTTTTTGCCTGAGAATCAAGATCATTCTCTGAGCCTATTTCGATAAGCCTGTCCTTTTTAAGCTCCGAAACTTCCTCGGTATACGATATAATTATGCATTTTTCATTTTCTTGTGCTTTTTTCATAAAAGCGATCACATTCTCGCGTTCACCGTCAAGCAAAACGAGGGGCGTTGACGGGGAATAATGACGGTACTTCATTCCCGGAGAAATAACACGCTCCGAAGGAGCAAGCGCTTCTGTTACAGCATAGGCGATCTCTACGTTTTCACAAACGCATGCAAGTGCATCGAATGTGATCCCGCCCGGACGAAGCATAACAAGTTTGTTATCTTCTATCTTGACGATAGTAGACTCAAGTCCGATCTCGGACTCTCCGCCGTCTATTATCATATCTATCTTACCCGAAAGGTCAGCGACAACATGTTCTGCAGAGGTCGGTGACGGTCTGCCGGAGATATTAGCACTCGGAGCCGCTATCGGAAGTCCCGATTCCTTTATAAGCGCCCTTGCAGTCGGATGTGAAGGACAGCGAAGAGCGACCGTATCAAGTCCGCCGGTCACCGAAGAGGGAACAGTGTTTTTTTTCGGTAATATGACCGTCAGCGGTCCGGGCATAAAAGCGCGAGCTAGCTTATAATAAAGCTCGTTTGTATATGCGTATTTTTCTGCATCCTCCGGCTCCGCTATGTGGACTATAAGGGGATTGTCCGACGGGCGCCCCTTGGCGGCGTATATCTTTTTTGCAGCGTCTTCATTAAGCGCATTACCGCCGAGTCCGTACACGGTCTCTGTGGCAAAGGCAACAAGTCCGCCGCGTCTAAGTATATCAGCGGCTTCCGAAAGCGACGTTTTCCCGTTGGTATGTTTTATTACTTGGGTTTGCACTTTTAATCCTTCTTTTATTGGTTTTTTAGCTTCTCCGCAGTATCCGCGGTAATAAGAGCATAGATCATCGCCTCGATATCTCCGTTAAGGAAGTTTTCAAGCGAGTGGATAGTAAATCCGATTCGATGATCGGTGATACGGCCCTGAGGATAGTTGTATGTTCTGATCCTCTCGCTTCGGTCGCCTGTACCGACCTGGCTTTTTCTCTCGGATGCGATCTTTTCATTTTGCTCGGTCTGCTTCATATCATAGAGCTTTGCTCGAAGCAGTTTCATTGCTTTGTCACGGTTCTTGAACTGACTTCTCTCGTCCTGGCACTCAATAACTATACCCGTAGGCTTATGGATCATACGTATTGCAGACTCGGTCTTGTTTACGTGCTGACCGCCCGCACCGCTGCTTTTGATAGTCTCTATTTCAAGATCGGACTGATTGATCTCAATCTCAATATCCTCAGCCTCGGGAAGAACGGCAACGGTTACGGTCGAGGTGTGTATTCTTCCCGATGTTTCGGTCTCGGGAACACGCTGTACGCGGTGGACACCGCTCTCAAACTTAAAACGCGAGTACGCGCCGTCGCCCGTTATCATAAATGTAACTTCTCTGAATCCGCCGAGCTCGGTCTCGTTGGCGCTTGTAAGAGAAGCCTTAAAACCGTTTGCCTCGGCGTACATTTTGTACATTCTGTAAAGCACAGCTGAGAAAAGTGCCGCTTCCTCTCCACCGGCTCCCGCACGAATCTCAACGATAACGTTTTTGTCGTCATTGGGATCTCTGGGCAGAAGCAGTATCTTCAATTCCTCAAGAATTGCAGCACAGCTTTCGCGGCAGGCGTGAAACTCCTCATTTGCAAGCTCACGCATATCAGCATCGGAACTCTCAAGCAGCTCCCGCGCCTCTTCCATATCCGATTCTGCTTTTTTATACATTCGGAATTTCTCGATTATTGGAGAAAGCGCTTTGTATTCTTTCATCAGAGAAGCGAACTTCTCATTGTCGGAGGTGATCGCAGGATCTGCAAGATCAGACTCCATTTTTTCAAATTTTTGTTCGGCGTCTCTAAGCTTTTCTAACATAATTCCTCTTGGTTATCAGTATTTGCAAAATGCACAAAATGCCTTATATGTCTGGTAGAGGTCCACCTTGGAAACGACTTCGTAAGGCGCGTGCATAGATATTACGGCTACACCGAGGTCGACTGTATCAATGTTAGCGTTTGCAATATACTTCGCAACTGTTCCGCCACCGCCGAAGTCTGTCTTTCCAAGCTCAGCAGTTTGCCAGATAACATTATTACGCGCAAAGATCCCGCGAAGCTCTCCGATATATTCAGCAGATGCATCATTGGACCCCGACTTACCTCTTGCACCTGTATACT
>CAYZHW010000068.1:0-8333 GCA_964478105.1 uncultured Lachnospiraceae bacterium
TGCCGACTTCCATAACAACGTCGGAGTACATCTGGATAAATCTTCTGTAGCAGTCCCAAGCCCAACGGGGATTGCCTGACTTAGCAGCCATAACTTCAACAACATCTTCGTTAAGACCAAGGTTAAGGATTGTATCCATCATACCGGGCATAGAAGCTCTTGCACCGGAACGTACGGAAACGAGAAGGGGATTTTCCTTATCGCCGAACTTTTTGCCTACAACGCCTTCCATCTTAACGATGTATTCCATGATCTGAGCCTGGATATCATCGTTGATCTTTCTTCCGTCCTCATAGTACTGTGTGCACGCCTCTGTCGAGATCGTGAAGCCCTGGGGAACAGGAAGTCCGATCTTTGTCATCTCAGCAAGGTTAGCGCCCTTACCGCCGAGAAGCTCACGCATCGAAGCATCGCCCTCGGAGAACAAATAAACATACTTCTTGGACATAATATTCATGTACCTCCATTAAAAAATACTTTATTCATGAAGATATACGCGGCAATTCCAAAGAAATTTTCCCAGAATTTGCCTATGTTATCTACAATAAAGGTATTATAGCACATTTTAAAAAAAATATCTACATTTTTTTCATATTTTAATAAAAAATTTTTTCGGGATACTCTTTTTATACGTTTTTGTCAGATATTTTTCTTTTGCATATACTGAAAACAAAGAAAAACGAGGTGATGAATATGAACAGTACGCCAAGCATACCCGAGATCCCCGGTTACAGCGGCGTGGGTTTTCTTGTTGTTAAGACCTCCACCGCAAAGGGTGCTATCCCCGTCGCGGGGGCGCTTGTAACGATATACGATGCGGGAAGAGCTGACAACGGAGCATACGCGGTAATGATAACCGACGCTGACGGGATCGCACGCAAGATCCCCCTGCCCGCACCGCCGAAATCGAGAAGCGAAACTTCGGGGCAGCCCTCCCCATTTGCGATCTACAACATCGAGGTCGCAAAGGATGGATACTATTCCGAGGAATTCGCCGCAATACCCATTTTTGATACGATAACGTCGATACAGACGGTCTACCTTGTTCCGCTTACGCGCGACGGTCTTTCCGAGCTCGGCAACTATCAAAACACAAGATTTATGGAAACGCAAAATCCCGATCTGTAGAAAATGGAGGTTAATATGAACAATCAAGCACCGCTCCCCTACATTCCCGAGACGATAACCGTGCATCTCGGTGCTCCGGACTCTGACGCGGAAAACGTCACCGTACCTTTTATCGATTATATAAAAAACGTCGCCTCGAGCGAGATATATCCGACCTGGCCCGATTCTGCTCTGAGAGCGAACATATACGCGCAAATATCATTTGCGCTCAACCGCATATACACCGAATTCTACAGAAGCCGCGGCTACAATTTCAACATAACAAATTCGACCGCATTCGATCAGTCATTTGTTCGAGGACGTAATATCTTCGACAATGTAGGCAAGATAGTAGATGAAATATTCAATGAATACATAAGACGGCAGGGGTTTGTCGAGCCTCTTCTTGCACAATATTGCGACGGCGTGCGCGTAAGTTGTGACGGGCTCTCGCAATGGGGATCGGTAGATCTTGCAGAGGCGGGATACGTCCCCTACGAGATACTTACCAATTATTACGGAGACAACATTGACCTGACAGAGACCGACGATATAAGAGGCATCGAGGACAGCTTTCCCACCGTACCGCTGCGGCTCGGCAGCGTCGGGAACGATGTGAGGACAGTGCAGGTACGGCTCAACCGCATATCGGGAAATTACCCCTCAATACCAAAAATAGACCCTGCCGACGGATCGTTTTCGTACAGCACGCAGGATGCGGTGCGTCGGTTTCAAGAAGTCTTTGACCTTACCCCGGACGGCATCGTCGGGAAGGCGACCTGGTACAAGATACAGTACATTTATAACGGAATAAAACGTCTTAACGAGCTTGATTCCGAGGGACTGAGGCTCGAAGATATAACAAAACAATACGTAGATCAGCTTGAGATAGGAAACCGCGGCGACGATGTAAGAGCATTGCAATACTATCTTGATTATCTGTCGGCTTACGAAGAGAGCATACCCGAGGTCGCCATAGACGGTATCTTCGGAGAAGAAACAAGGGATGCCGTAATCGCCTTTCAGCGCGCATACGGACTCTCCCCTACCGGTATCGTCGAAGAGATAACATGGAACACACTATACAACGCCTATCTCGGTATCATCTCTTCCCTTCCGGTGGAATACTTTTCAGGCAATATCGTCCCCTTCGGCGGAGTCGTTCTGAGCATCGGCGCCCAGGTCCCCGCCGTCAGAGTCCTACAGGAATATCTCAACTATATAGGACGCACCTATACAGAGATCCCGCCTATAGAGGTCACAGGTCTCTTCGGTACACAGACACGAAACGCAGTGATCGCATTTCAGAACCTTTTCGGACTTGAAGCAGACGGTTCTGTAGGTGCCGTGACCTGGAACAGAATAACCGAGGTATATTCCGACCTCTACTACGGCGCAAAGTTAAACGAGGGACAGTTCCCCGGCAACGAAATATCAGGAGAGGAACAAACGCTATGATAGATCAAAGAGAAGCTATACAAAATCTTCAGCGCTATCTGCGCGAAATATCCTACTACGACAGCGACATCCCCGCCGTGCCGATAGACGGAATATATGAAAGCGCGACAAAAAATGCCGTTATAAGATTTCAGCGTAAATACGGTATCCCGCCCAACGGCATCGTGGACAAAAAGACCTGGGACACCATCTACCGTATATACAAACGCTACAGAGCCGCGTACGGTAGCCCGTCGGGAATATTTCCCTATCCGAATATGCGCCCGGATTTCCGCGTGGAAAAAGACGAAATATCCGACCTTGTTATGATCATACAGATCATGCTTAATACAATGAAGCTCGGGTACGATGACCTCGGTGATTTCAAAGTAAACGGCGTTCACGATGATGCAAGCATATATGCAATAAAACAGTTTCAACGTCACAATTTTCTGCCGCAAACAGGGCTTGTAGACAAGGACACATGGAACAGTCTCGCCGCAGGCTATAATAAGTACATCAAAATAAATTAAAAAACGAGAAAAAACGAGATTTTCGCACATTTTGGCAATATAACCGTCCGAGAACGGCTATATTGCCTTTTCTTTGACCGTTTTTGACTTTGACTTTCTTTGACCTTTGATCTAAAATTAAACCGTAAAGGTCAAAGAAAGTCAAAAAGGCGGTCAAAAAATATGAAAATATCGGATGCAATAGCAAAAATGATAGAAGAGATGCTCGATGAAAGCGGCGGAGAGCTTGAGCTCAGACGCAACGACTTTGCCACAAAGATGGGCTGTGTCCCGAGCCAGATAAATTATGTTATCACTTCCCGCTTCACACCCGAGCGCGGATATATGATAGAAAGCAGGAGAGGCGGCGGAGGATATATCCGCATCGTGCGAAAAGAGATGCACAAAGACGAATATCTGATGCACTTTTTCTATGCGATAGGCGAATATATAGACGAATCGGAAGCGGCGGCATATCTGCGCAATCTTCTTGGCAACAATATAATAAACGAGCGCGAATACAAAATAATATCAGCTTCGATCTCAAACGCGGCGCTTGCGTCGATCGAAGCGCGCGGAAGAAACTCTGTGCGCGCCGATATAATGCGACACATTATTCTCTCGCTTATGAATTAAGATATATAACAGAAAGGATTGATATAAATGCTTTGTGAAAGATGTAAAAAGAACAACGCTTCCCTTTTTTATAAAGAGACGGTAAACGGAAAGACGACTACTATGTCTCTCTGCCACGAATGTGCAAAGGCACTTGAATCCGAAGGCAAACTGTCGCTGTCCTCGCCGTTTGCGGATAACTTCCCTCACTTTGGGGATATCGACGATCTTTTCTCGGGCTTTTTTGCCCCCGCAAAAAAGAACGCCGTCGTTTCTGCACAAAAACAATGCTCACTCTGTGCCTCGACCTTCGCAGATATTGTGAAAAACGGCAAGGTCGGATGCGCCGAATGTTATAAAACGTTTCGCGACGAGCTTGGCAAGAGCATCCGCTCAATACACGGAAATGTAAAGCACATCGGGCGCGTCACGGGTCCGGAAAAAGAAAAAAACGAAAAGAAAAAGCGTCTCGCCGCTCTCAAAAAAGAGCTGAGATCTGCAATAGATTCCCAGGAATTTGAACGTGCGGCAGAGCTTCGCGACGAGATCAAAAAATTGGAAGGAGAGAACTGATATGGCTTGGTACAACAAAACGGGAAAAGAAAAAGACATCATACTCTCCTCAAGAATAAGACTTGCGCGAAATCTCGCGGAATATCCCTTTGCATCCCGACTTGATCAGACCTCGGCAAAAGAGATAATCGAAAAGGTCGAGGGCGCACTTGACGGAGAACTTTCAAAAAAAGATCTCTCGGATATCTCACCCATAGAGACGGTCTCGCTTGTCGAGAGGCACATCATCAGCCGCGAATTTGCGGACAAAAAAACGCCCCACGCGCTCTTTTTTGACAAGAACGAAGAGGTCTCGCTTATGGTATGCGAAGAAGACCACATCAGACTTCAATGCATCCTTCCCGGCTACGATCTTGAAGGTGCGTATGAGCTTGCCTGCAAATACGATGACAAACTCGACTCTGCGCTAAAGATCGCATACGACGAAGAGCTCGGCTATCTCACTCACTGCCTCACCAACCTCGGTACAGGTATGCGCGCGTCTGTTATGATGTTCTTGCCTGCACTCACCCACGCAAATAATATCGACCGTCTTGCGTCAAGCCTCTCAAAGCTCGGTCTGACCATCCGCGGAATGTACGGCGAAGGCTCGGGCAATTCGGGAATGCTCTACCAGATATCCAACCAGATCACCCTCGGCATCTCCGAAGAGGATACCCTTACAAAGCTTAAAGATGTAATATCGCAGATATGCGAACTTGAACGCAAATACCGTGCATCTGTAAAAGATAATTCGTACGATACGGTCGACGACAGAATAAGCCGTGCCAATGGTATTCTCCGCTACGCAAAGTCAATGTCCTCGGGCGAATTTATGAAGCTCTATTCGGATATCCGACTCGGAATATCGCTCGGCATCGTAACCGATATCGATACCGACACCCTCGACACACTTCTTATCGAAATATTGCCCGCGACACTTACGCTCTCTCTTGCGGACAAAGACCGTCCCGCAAACGAGTCCGAGCGCGACAAGGCACGCGCGGCACACATCAAAAGATCACTTTCTTAAACGGAAGGAGAAATACAAATGAACACAAGATTCACCGAAAAAGCCCAGAACGCCCTAAACAAAGCACTCGTCTTTGCAAGAGAGCTCGGGCACACATATATAGGAAGCGAGCACCTTCTGCTCGGTCTTCTTGACGAGACCGACAGCGTTGCGTCCGAGATACTCACAAAGCGCGGAGCCGATATCGAAAAGATACGCACATCGCTCGAGTCGGTCACGGGTACGGGACAGAAGACCAACGTCAGCCCGACCGATATGACACCGAGAACAAGAAAGATAATCGAAGGCTCCTCATACGAAGCGCTCAAGAGCGGACAAAACTACATCGGCACCGAGCATATACTGCTCGTGCTTATCGCTGAGCGCGACTCGGTCGCGGTCAAACTGCTCGAAGCTAACGGGATCGTCATTTCGGACATAAGAAGCGATATAAATTCCTTTCTCTCGTCGGCACATTCCGACGGTGAGGTCACAAAAAGAGAGACAAAAAGCTCGGACAGATCTTCTTCCAAATCGAAGGGCATCTCGGGCGCACCTACCCTCTCCTCTCACGGCAGAGACCTCACAGCACTTGCACGAGAGGGTAAGATCGACCCCATAATCGGACGCGATACAGAGATGGAGCGCGTGATACAGATACTCTCACGCCGCCAGAAGAACAATCCCTGCCTTATCGGCGAGCCGGGTGTCGGAAAGACAGCTGTCGTCGAAGGACTTGCCCGCAAGATCGTCGAAGGCGACATCCCCGAGACCTTGCGGGATAAAACGGTCGTAACTCTTGACATCGCAAGTATGATCGCAGGTGCGAAATACCGCGGCGAGTTTGAAGAAAGAATGAAAAACGTTATGGAAGAGGTGCGCCAGAACCCGAACATCATCCTCTTCATAGATGAGATACACACAATAATCGGCGCGGGTACCGCCGAGGGCGCGGTCGATGCCGCGAATATAATCAAGCCCGCACTCGCGCGCGGCGAGATGCAGGTCATCGGCGCTACAACGATAAACGAATACAGAGCGCACATCGAAAAGGACGCCGCGCTCGAACGCCGTTTCCAGTCTGTTATGGTCGGTGAGCCCACGCCCGAAGAAGCAACACAGATACTCTTCGGTCTGCGCGAGGTCTACGAAAAGCACCATAAGCTTAAGATCTCCGACGAAGCAGTAAAGGCGGCAGTTGATCTTTCAAAGAGATACATCAACGACAGATTCCTGCCCGACAAGGCTATAGACCTTATCGACGAGGCGGCATCAAGGCTTCGCATCTCATCGCACACATCGCCACCCGACTTAAAAGAACTTGAGGATAAAATAAAGAAAGCATCCGCCGACAAGGAAGAAGCAATAAAGGCGCAGAATTTCGAAGAAGCGGCAAAACTGCGCGACACAGAGAAAGCACTCAAAGAAGAATACGAAAGCAAAAAAGATGAATGGAAGAGCTCACAGAGCAAGGATGCCCCCATCGTGCGCGAGAGCGACATTGCCGATATCGTAACGCTCTGGACGGGGATCCCCGTAAATAAGCTGCTCGAAGAAGAGAGCGAAAAGCTCCTGCACCTCGACGATGCGCTAAAAAGCCGCGTCATCGGGCAGGATGCAGCCGTCGAAGCGGTATCCAAAGCCATAAAGCGCGGAAGAATGGGACTCAAAGACCCGCGCCGCCCCATCGGCTCGTTTATCTTCCTCGGACCTACGGGCGTAGGTAAAACAGAGCTCACAAAGGCGCTCGCATACGAGATGTTCGGCGACGAGAATGCGATGATACGCCTCGATATGTCCGAGTATATGGAAAAGCACAGCGTATCGAAGCTCATCGGCTCACCTCCCGGTTACGTCGGCTACGACGAGGGCGGCCAGCTCACCGAAAAGATACGCCGCCGTCCCTATTCGGTAGTGCTTTTCGATGAGATCGAAAAGGCGCACCCCGATGTGTTCAACATCCTTTTGCAGGTGCTCGAGGACGGAATCCTCACAGACTCGCAGGGACGCCGCGTAGACTTCAAAAACACGGTGCTCATTATGACATCTAACGTCGGAGCTTCGCACCTGACCGAAAAGGCAAAACTGCTCGGTTTTTCTGCCGCCGCAGAGGACGCCAAGCCCGCAAACGAAAACGTGCTTTCAAGTCTAAAGCAGACCTTCCGCCCCGAGTTCCTTAACAGAATCGACGATATCATCGTCTTCAATAAGCTCACAAATGAAAATATCGCAGAGATAGCAAAAATAATGCTCGCAGAGGTAAAGAAGAGAGTCGCCTCACTTGATATCACACTTGAATTCGATAACTCGGTAACAGAGCTTGTCGCAAAAGAAGGCTTCGACCCCGTCTACGGCGCGCGCCCTCTTCGCCGTGCCATCGTGCGGCTTGTCGAGGATGCGGTATCAACAGAGATGCTCGAAGGCAAGATAAAGAAGGGCGACACAGTCACCGCCACGGCAGAGGAAGGTAAAATTAAGTTTGAAGTGAAATAAGAAACAAAAAGGATATGCCGAGCATATCCTTTTTTTTGTAAAAAAATGACTTTTTTTTGAAATTTTTTTGAAACATATTGCATTTTAATACAGCGCGTGATATAATAAATCCATATTTTTTATGCAAGGAGTGCGATAAAAATGACTTTTAAAAATGAATATCTTGCAAAAGTATATGAAAACGTTTGCAAGAAGAATCCCGGTGAGCCCGAGTTCCTTCAGACAGTAGCTGAAGTTCTCTCTTCTCTCGAGCCGGTTATCGAAAAGCGCCCCGATTTTGTCAAGGCAGGCGTTATCGAGAGAATGGTTGAACCCGAGAGACTTATTTCCTTCAGAGTATCTTGGGTAGATGACGCAGGCAACGTTCAGGTAAACCGCGGTTACAGAGTTCAGTTCAACTCCGCGATCGGTCCGTACAAGGGCGGTCTTCGTTTCCATCCCACAGTTAACGCTTCCATTATGAAGTTCCTCGGTTTTGAGCAGACCTTCAAGAACTCTCTTACAAGTCTCCCTATGGGCGGCGGTAAGGGCGGCTCCGACTTTGATCCCACGGGCAAGAGCGAGGGCGAAGTTATGAGATTCTGCCAGAGCTTTATGACAGAGCT
>CAYZHW010000069.1:0-8326 GCA_964478105.1 uncultured Lachnospiraceae bacterium
GACCGCAACACTGGCGGTATAGTTATTGCGGCAAAGAACGCGATGGCACTTCGCACGATGAATGAAAAGATAAAGAAGAATGAGATAAGCAAGTTTTATCTCTGTGTCGTACACGGGATCCTTCAAAAAAAGAAGGACACCCTTCACGGATATCTTATCAAAAACAGTGCCGATAATATGGTGCGTGTTTTTGACAAAAAGCCGAGAGACTCGGGTGCAAAGGAGATAATCACGAAGTACCGTGTGCTCTCAGAGAAAAACGACAGGTCGCTGCTTGAGGTAGAGCTTGTAACCGGGCGCACGCACCAGATACGTGCGCATATGGCGCATATCGGACATCCGCTCTTGGGTGACGGGAAATACGGCGTTAACCGCGATGATAAGCGCGATGGATACAAGTATCAGGCGCTGTATGCGTACAGACTCCGATTCGATTTCGGAGAAGAGCAGAGCGGACTTGATTATCTGCGCGGCAAAGAATTTGAGCTCGACAAGAGCGAAATTTGGTTTGTTGATGAATTTTAAGAAAAACAAAAAAGCCATAGCCGAATCGGCTATGGCTTTAAATTTTTCCTTTAGTCTGTTACGTAAGGAAGAAGTGCTACCTGGCGCGAACGCTTGATAGCTGTTGTGAGCTGACGCTGATGCTTAGCGCATGCTCCCGAAATTCTTCTGGGAAGGATCTTGCCGCGCTCGGAAACGAACTTTCTGAGTCTTGCGGTATCCTTATAGTCGATATAATCAACCTTGTCTGCGCAGAAAGCACAAACTTTCTTTCTCTTGCGGTTGTTGCGGAAAGAGTGCTGATCATTTCTTTCTGTTCTATCCATCGTATGAAACCTCCTTGTTAAATTTTAAATCAGAATGGCAAATCGTCGTCGTCTGCGATCTCCTCAAACTTGGGAGCAGCACCTGCCGCACCTGCGTAAGAGGGAACAGAGTACGAATCGGGCGTATACTGGTCTCCCGATCCTGCCGAATCGGACTTGCTGTCAACGAAGAAAGCCTCGTCAACTACAATCTCTGTGGTCGTTCTCTTCTGTCCCTGCTGATCGGTCCAGTTTCTCGACTGGAGAGAGCCCGAGATGCAGATCGAACTGCCTTTTTTGAAGTATCTGCTGATGAATTCAGCAGTTGCACGCCATGCAACTACGTTAAAGAAGTCAGCCTGCTGTGCCTGCTCAGCCCCTTTGGACTGATATTTGCGATTAACTGCGATGCCGAAAGATACAACCGAAATACCGCTCGTGGTCTGCTTAAGCTCGGGATCGGATGTGAGACGGCCGCCCATAATCACTTTGTTGAGATTGAAATTAGCCAAAATAAACGCCTCCTTTGAACAAATTCAGTTTTGAGAATTGATTACTCAGCAGCTTCTGTAGCAGCTTCAGCTTCTGCAGGAGCAGCAGCCTTCTTCATCTTCTTCTCATCAAGCTTGATAACGATAGATCTCATGATCTTCTCGTCGATGCCGAAAAGACGCTCGAGCTCGCTCGGGAAAGAGGGCTCAGCCTTGAAAGTTACAAGTGCATAGTAACCTTCGGGAATGTCATTGATCGGGTATGCGAGTCTGCGCTTGCCCCACTCGTTAACCTCTTCAACCGTTCCGTTAGCGGCAATCAAAGCTGTGAACTTGTCCACTGTTGCCTTTATCGCTTCTTCACCGACCTGGGGATCAACGATGAACATGGTTTCATAAGAATTGATTATTTTTTCCATTTATTACACCTCCCTATGGACATAAGACCGCAGTATGAATATTTACTTGCGGTAAGGAGACGGAGCCCACGAAAACTCCGTACCGAAACAGTATTATATCACAAGAAAATTAATTTGTCAACATTTTCTTTTGTTTGTGATGAATTTCCCCTGTTTTAAATGAGAATAATGCTATTTGAGGTGATAAAATGAAATTGATGGAATATTTGCTTGTGACGGCGACGGGCGGTATAGTGTACTGCTTTATAGAATGTCTTTGGCGCGGATATACGCATCCGAGTATGGCTGTCTGCGGTGCGCTGTGCTTTTTTCTGATATACGTTACAAACAAAAAGCTGTCTTCTGTGAAATGGTGGACTCGAAGTCTTATTGGAGCGATGATAATAACCGCAGTCGAGTTTTTGGTAGGATGCGTTGTCAACATTGCACTGGGGCTTTGCGTTTGGGATTATTCGAACCTCTATTTGAATATACTCGGACAAGTGAGCCTTCTTTATTCCGCGCTCTGGTTTTTGCTTTGTATCCCTGCATATCATCTTTGTGCTTTTATGCGTAAAAAGATATTCTATAATTGATGTAAAAGAGTTGCTTTTGAGAGGAAAATAAGGTAAAATTAGTTATAACAAAAATTAAGGAGCAGAGATTTTGGCAAAGAGAAAAAGCAGAAAAAAGTTTGGTGATTCTTCATATTCGTGGATCATAATGGCGGTTGTTATCGCCCTGTATCTTGTCTATACCAAGTTTTTCTCGGGCGGTATCGAGCCTACCGTGGTCGACGGTAACGCCGAGATAAATATTATCGATGTGGGGCAGGGGGATTCTATCCTCATCCGCACCGCGGACGGGACCGTACTCATAGACGCGGGTACGGGAGCATCCGAGAAAACGCTGAAGAAATACCTTACCGACAGAGACGTTACCGATATCGATTTCGCCGTATTCACACATCCGCATGAGGACCATATCGGCGGTGCGGATATGATAATGAAAGAGTTTAATGTTAAAAACGTTATCCTTCCCGATGTCGTACATACAACAGATACCTTTGAAGCTATGATCGAAGCCATAGAGAATAGCGATGCCGAGGTGCACCGGGCACTTTACGGCAGCGAATATAATATCGGCGGACTTCGTCTGACGGTGCTTGCGCCTATCTCGGCGGAATATGACAGCCTGAACGATTACAGCGTAGTGCTAAGAGTCGACTACGGTGAAACATCGTTTATGTTCACCGGAGATGCAGAGGCTCTTTCCGAGAGCGAGATGATAAAAAAGTACAGTGCGGCGATGCTCGACTGTGATTTTTTGAAGGTCGGACACCACGGCTCATCCACCTCGAGCTCGGTAGAATTTCTTGAAGCAGTCTCGCCCGATATCGCGGCTATCTCCTGCGAGGCGGGAAATTCCTACGGGCATCCTCACAAAGAGACTTTGGCAAATCTTGAGGATATGGGAGTCGACATATACCGCACCGACTTTTTGGGGTCGATCGTTTTCATTACCGACGGCAAGGAGATAACGGTGCAATGAATATTGAAATGATATCCGATGCACTCGGCGGTGCGGAAGTTGAATTATTTGACACTATAGATTCGACCAATACATATTTGAAAAGGAAAGCCGATACGGCAAGCGAGGGGCATACGGTAATTGCGCTTTCGCAAAGCGGCGGCAGAGGAAGACTCGGACGCACATTTTTCTCGCCTGCGGGTACGGGACTTTATATGAGCATACTGCTTAAACCCACACTACCCGCAGATAAGGCAGTGTATATTACAGCTGCTGCCGCGGTCGCGGCAGCCGAGGCAATAGAGAAGATCTCAAATAAAAAAACCGATATCAAATGGGTCAACGATGTGTATATCGGCGGTAAAAAGGTCTGCGGAATACTCACCGAGGCGGCATTTGATGATGCGGGAATGAAATACGCCGTGCTCGGCATCGGAATAAACGTAAATGTGCCTGAAGGCGGTTTCCCCGAGGATATAAAAAATATTGCGGGAAGCGTGTTTGAAAGTGCAGATGATGAGTGCGTGTCACATCTTGTCACAGAGCTGACAGAAAAGTTTTTTGCGTATTACAGAAAGCTTGAAAAAATGGAATATCTCGATACCTATAAAGCGAAAATGATGTATATCGGCGAGAGTATAAACGTTATTTCTCCGAGTGAATGCTATACTGCAAGACTCGTTTCTGTAAACGACGATTTTTCGCTTAACGTAAGAACAGATAGCGATGAAGATAAAAGAATCTTCTCGGGCGAGATAAGCATAAGAAAAAATTGAGAGGCAAGTGCCTCTCAATTTTTATTTGGATTGAGCTTTACTCTTATCTCGCTGATGATTCCTCGCGGTTCTTTTTTGAATGCTTCGAGCTCGGTCGTTTCATTGGGGAGATCATCGTCGTAAACACTGATCGTTATGATGAAATCCGCGGTCTCTTTTGTAAGCGTTACGGTGCCGTTCATCTCGCTGAATTCTGCGCTGTCCCATTCAAATGCGGACCAGGTCGACATATCAAGTCCCATGCGAAGCCCGAAGAAATCGTTGCCGTAGCCGCCCGTCGTACATATCTCGTCGGGAATGGCATCATCGGGCAAAGGGGATGCGCTGTCAAGTCCGTGGAATACAAGCTGGAATCCCCAAAGATTTTTTAGCGAATATACCGGTTGCCCGGGGCCGTGCTCGGAGTATAAGTATGTCATATCTCCGTATAATATTTTTAGCTTTGCCGCCGTGCTTGTAAGCAGTTTTCCGTACAGTATCTTTGAAGGAGGACCGTAGGGGAGCTTTTTGTTTTCTTCAAAAATTTCCTCAATTGTTGAATATTCTCTGTCATATCCGAGCGTCAAAAATTCGCGGTCGAGATCGTATTTGTCGCTCAGCGTGTAGGACTCATCGGGCTCGCCGAGCGTGAGTACACCGTCTTTTAGGTATGCGGGACCCGTTTCGTATAAGAGGTCGTCGTATCCGCGGGCGACCGAAAGCGCCCCTGTTTGTACTATCGATGCCATGGCGTTGTTGCTCCTTCTGTAGCGAAGCGCACCTGCATCGTCAAAATAAAGCTTGATCGATGTGTACTGACCTATCTCAAACTCCTCCGCCGCATTTTGTCCCAAAATATAGGTGTATCCTACGCCGTAGTTATCCCATGAGAATACTATCGAGCCGTTGTGTTCAAACAGCGCTGTATGGAAGGTCGGTGCGAAATGAACGCTCTCGTTTACGTATAGCGTACGGCCAAAGGCAGTTATGCTGTTCATGTTGCTTTGGTAATTCATACCTATGCTAACGGGAGTGGAGAAGCCACCCACCTTTATCGTGAAGGGGTGGAAGGGAAGCGAGCTGTAGTTGTTGTAGAGCTCGAAAAAGTCCTTCTTGTCTATCGTGATGTCCGACAGATAGTAATACTCGGTCTGGTTATGAACGTAGTATATGTCGTCCGTAACGAGCTCGCCGCTTGCGTATTTGTAGCTTACGATCAGTTCCGCCACCGTTTCGCTCGGACTTATCATCAATACGGCACGGCAGTAGAGCTTGCCCTCGGAGATGAAATGATAGAAGATGTGTCCGACGCCGGGAAGGTCGGCCGTATGCTCGAAGTCCCCTTCTTTTCTTATTACCGAATATTTCGCGGTCGGAGTCTTTACGTCGTATCCGATATCACTATTTTCTATCTTCACCTGTTCGGCTATTATATTTTTTGCGCTCTTATAGGGGATCTCTTCAAGTGTGCGTCCGTCGAAGATGTGAACGTTCTCGGAGTGCGCGCCCGTTCCCGTGCCGTCGGTCATAATAACGACTATATCGTCTACTTTGTCTGAATTTATCTGCGCCTTCTCAAGTGACGGCTCACGGTATTCGAGCGACATTCCCTCGAATGTTACCTCTTTGCCGCTGTCAAGCGCCTTTAGCGTAAAACTCCTGTACGCACCGTCTTTTTTTGAATCCTCGTGCATATCAAGCGTTGCAAAAGGAGTGATGATATCTATCTTGTCGGCTCTCTTTTCCTGCTCCACCTCGAATTCATAGACGTTGTAAACGAAGCTTCCGTGCTCGTTCTCGCCTGCAAGGTTGTCTTCGTCTATCCACTTGAGCGAATTCCCGATGTACTGTCCGTTGTGATTGCTTAGGTATTCGTTGTAATTCCAGCCGCCCGAGACACCGAGCCCTTCGCCGTTCAGCGCTACTATCAAGAAGCTTCGGTAACCGTAAGCGTGCAGATATTCGATAGCTGCACGTGTGCCGTTCGGTGAGAAGGTTATCTTAAACGGCTCTGTGCTGTGGTAATGAGTGTTGTTGTGGACTACAGTCCCGTCCTCGTGTATAAAGGTCACGTTGGCGTAGAGTCCGTCCTCTTTATTAATCACCGCCGTCCAGCCCTTGTCCTTTACGGTCTCTT
This sequence comes from uncultured Lachnospiraceae bacterium, assembly GCA_964478105.1. Taxonomy (GTDB): domain Bacteria; phylum Bacillota; class Clostridia; order Oscillospirales; family CAG-272; genus CAYZHW01. The sequence continues at coordinate 6,121 of CAYZHW010000069.1, forward strand.
CAGGGGCATAGTCATTTGGATTTTTGATATAGTATACACCTGCAAGACGGAATCTCGACTCCTTCCAGTAAAGCTCATCGTAAAGGCCGTATCCGTATGCCTCCATTACAATGGTATATTTACCCGCATCAAGGAATATTTGCAGATCGTATATGCCGGTCTTGCCCCAGCCGCGGTCGTCAAAGTACAAGTCTTCTATCGTGAAGCTCTCGGGAACTTCCATATCGTCGGGAACCTCGGGCACACCGGTTGCAGATGCATAGGCGAATTTTGCCGCTTCGCTCGGGACATAATCGGAGTCTCCCCGCATACACGCAAGTACATAGTTTATCTGCTCTGTAAGCGAATAAGTGTCGCTTTTTAGGATCGCCTCGGACGGAGTTACGAGCCCTCGTTCTATCTCCTCGCCGGGGCACATCTCGCCTGCCAACATCGAGTTATAGAAAGGAACACTTTCAAAAGAGGAGTCGAAGTATTCCGCACTTTCCGGAATGTATCCGTCAACTGCAGATGCACAGCCGGCAAATGCTACCTCGCTTATATAAGTAAGAGATTCGGGCAGATATATTGCCTCAAGATTGTAGTTGCCGGCAAAGGCGGCGTAGCCGATGTATTCGAGCTTGTCACCGAAGTCGATCTCCTCAAGTGATGTGTTCTGTACCGCGTGTGCGGCAACATAGCGGACGCTGTCTGGAATAGTGAAGGACGTCTCGCCCGCGCGCTCGTATTTGAGAAGCACAGAGCCATCGTTTGTCATTACAAGTCCGTTTTCGTAAACGAATGAGAGATTGTTCTCGGAAATAACAAGGTCAACAAGGCCCGAGAGTCCCGCGAGCGCGTTTACGTCAACATTCGTGACACTCTCACCCAGACGCACGACGGTTATCTTAGCCGCGTTTTCATTGTTCATAAAGGCAAAGTCTGCGATCGAGCTTACCGTCTCGGGGATCGTGATATCGGTCGCATCTCCCGTGTATGAAAGGAGCACGCCGTTCTCGATATAGAATCCGTTTTCATTTATTATATCGGGGGCTTTGGTGTTGTTTATAATAAATATTACTGCTATTACGGCAACAAAGCAGGCGGCAAGCGTGCCGAGGTGCTTGGTCCACGCATTTATCCTTTTCGGCGGCTTATATGTAACACATTCTTCGATATATTTCATATCAACTCTGCCAACCGCATCGAGAAAATCTATCTTTGTCATATTTCGATTCCCTCCTTCTCAAGCTTCTTTTTCAGCTTCGTTCTCATACGTGAAAGCTTTACAGCGGCAGCATTTTCGCTTATACCCACGGCTTTTGCCGCATCCGCGAGGCTCTCTCCCATATAATACCGTCTCATAAAGAGCACACGTGACAATGTGTCGAGCGTATCGAGATAAAACGATATGACCTCGGCGGTGAAGTTTATCTCGTCTTCAGGAGAGGGGACGGTAGAGGAGAACTCTGTTAGCTCTTCCATAATTGCGTGTCTTTTGGATGCTTTTTGGTATCGGTACATTTTCAGCGCGAGATTTCGCGTGACGGCGCTGAAGAATGCGGGCAGTACCTGCGGACGTTTGGGCGGAAGGCTGTTCCACATTGAAAGATAGCTGTCGTTCATACATTCTTCGACATCGGGTGTGTCGTGCAGTATGTTCATTGCGACCGAGCGCGCGAGTCTGTCGTACTTGTCCGAAAGCTCGCTTATCGCTCGCTCGGAACGTTTCCAAAACAGATCTATTATATCATTGTCAGTCATTTTTGCACCTCCGTTTTTGTGCTTTCACCCTATATGTACCGAAAAGAGAAGGGAATCTTACACCTATCTTATATGATAGCATAGATTTTGTTTGTGAAACACCCCATTTATGTAAAAATTTTTTTGAAAGGGTACAGGGGAAACCTTTTTACTTAAAAAGGTTTCCCCTGCTTATCAAAACATTTTATATTTAAGTCTGAGGTTATCCGCTATCATCGCGATAAATTCCGAATTTGTCGGCTTTCCGCGGTTGTTCTGTATCGTGTAGCCGAAGTAGGAGTTGAGCGTGTCAACGTCGCCTCTGTCCCACGCGACCTCTATCGCGTGCCGTATCGCACGCTCTACGCGCGAGGTCGTGGTCTGATATTTCTTTGCAACGGTGGGGTAGAGAACCTTTGTCACCGAATTTATGATATCGCTGTCCTTGATGGTCATAAGAATTGCTGTGCGAAGGTACTGATAT